>JABXJZ010000203.1 GCA_013375335.1 Desulfobacterales bacterium | reverse complement strand
AACTAGATATTTCTTTTAGGATTTTCTCTAAGTTTTCCAGTTCCCTCCCGTATTCAGCCCAATTCCCTTCGCGCAAGTAATATTTTGCTTTATTATAGTGTTCCAGAGCCAACACTCCTAGATTAGAAAGATCCCGAGTTTGAGGAATAGCAGGGGAAGCCAATTCTTTGGGGAATATTTGCCCACCCAATACACTGCTTAAGGCCTTATCAAGATTTTTCTCCATAACTAAGCGATTGCCAAAAGCGACAATAACCCTTTTTAATTCTGGTAACGCAGCGGCTCTTGATTTGTCCTGTTGTGAAGAAACCGGCGCAGCTCTTCTCTGAGGTCTTCTCTGGGGTGGTCCTGTTGAGGACAATTCGCTTTCTTCCTGTCTTGCTTCCAAATAAACCGGCTCCACATAGATAAATGTATCACTGATGGGAATGGCTAAAAGATTGCCCCTGATGACTCTGGAACCTCTCTGACCCCACAAGCTCAACTCCCGGGAGATTTCCGTTTGCTGATCCACCCTGGCTTCAATCTGCATCGGTCCATAGACCAGTTTTTCCTTGGGTAATTTGTAAACTAACAGATTCCCGTAATTGGGCAGGTCACTTCTGGCCGCCAGCCAGCCAATCATATTATCCTTCTTGGAAGGGGTGAAAGGGATCATCAGAAGGAACTCCTCCTTTTCCTCTTCGGGCAGTTTCATAATGATATAGTAAGGTTCCATTTCTTGTCGGCTATCACCATACAACTCATCAGGAGTTTGCCAGAGGTCTTCCTGGTTATAGAAGACCTGGACATCTTCCATGTGATATTTCGTGTATGTATCCACCTGGATTTTAAAGAGGTCCCTGGGGTACCGGATGTGTTTTTGCAGATCAGCAGGCATTTCATTGAAAGGCTTAAATAGATCAGGGAATATACTCGAATAGGTTTTAACAATAGGGTCTTTTTCATCAATAATGTAGAAAGCTACATCCCCATTATAGGCATCGATAGTTACCTTGACTGAATTCCGGATGTAGTTTAGTCTTTTGTTTTTAAAACGGCCATAAGATCGGAGAGAATAGGGATACATATCAGAGGTCGTGTACGCGTCTTGAATCCAATAGAGCTTTCCCCCGGAGACAACCATGTACGGATCACCGTCATAATCGAGAAATGGGGCGATCAAACCCGCCCGCATGCCAATCCGGCGGTTGTACATTATTCTACTCTCCGCGCTTAAATAAGTGGTAAACAGTATCTGGGGATCGAAAAATTCAACGGCAAATAAAAACCTTCTGAAAAAAGATTTGATGGGGACACCTCCCCTTCCCTCATAGATGGTATAGACATTCTTGTCCCCCTTGGGGTAATCAAATTCCTTGGTCTTCGTCTTTATAAGAACATACTCATCCGTTTTTTCTCCATAATAGATCTCGGGGCGCTCTATCTTCAGGTCAGGTTCAAAGGAAGGCGGCACGTCTTTGATCAAGAGGCGGGGCAGTCCCTCACTGGTCACTTCATTGACCGGGCTTGAGGCCAATCCATAGCCATGGGTATAGATGAGGTGTCTATTGACCCAGGTATTTGCCTGGGGGGGAAGTTGATTTACCACCAACTCCCGGGTGGCCAACATGACCTGTCGATATTGGTTATTGATTAAATAACGATCTACGTCTACATTGATAAAATCGTAATATAGCCGTATGGTTTGAATCTGCCTGCAGGTTTGAAGTAAAGGACGCTCGTCCCAGATCCTAATATTTTGAATCGTTACATCATGTTTCTTGATGTCCTCCGCACTTAATTTGTCGTTAACTTCAAAATCGACTTCTTTTATCCTGTTCAGATTATAGGCCTTGCGGGTATAATCAATATTGTATGCGATGTAGGGTGATTCTTTGGCTAATTCATTCGGCTTAACCACAAATTTTTGTACCAGGATGGGGAGCAGGGTCGCAAACACCAATACAGCCACTATCCAGATTCCTACACTTAACCGGATTAATTTCGCCCTGAATTTAAAGGCGTTGAGAAAAAGGATCAGGGCAAAGCCCATGGAGACAACGATCAAAATCTTATAGGCCAGGACCTTGATGTGGACATCGGTATAGCTGGCCCCGAAAGCAGGTCCCTGTGTAGAATATAAAAGTCCATATATTTTCAGATGATAACCCCAGGCCAGGAGTAGAACAATGATTCCTCCCAGGAAAACAAGGTGCCTCTTGGCTTTTGGTGCAATGGTAATTTTAGGTAAAGAGGTTGGGACACCCTCTGCTTGATTAAATTCACCCTCTATTTGAAGCGCACCCTTTTTCAGATACCAACCCATAGTGACCAGACCAGCCGAAATGAAAAGAACTAATAACCCGTTTCGGACGAAAATGTAAAAGGGAAGAGAGAACAGATAAAAACCGATGTCCCTGTTAAAAATAGGATCCGTGCTGCCAAAAGGTTGCTGATATAGATAGCGCAGGAACATATCCCATTGAAAGGAGCCCCTTGACGCAACAATAAAACTAAGAATCAGAATAAAAGCCATGAGGAGCGAATTTAAGCCCCTGCCTGAAAGGCCAAGTGGAGAAACATTACCCTCCGCAGCTCCAAAGACCACTCTTGGCCCGTCGCCCGGGCTCAAACGTCTGGCGGCGTAAAGGTTAAGGAATATGATAAAAATCAGAAGCAGCCAAACCAACGAACCGAACCCGAGTTTGCTCAGAAGCATGGTCCAGAAAACAGGCGAAAAGCCTAGATTCTCGAACCACAGCCAGTCAGGATAGATCGAAATCCCTGACCAAAGCAATATAACAGCGACAATCCCGATTCCTATGAGAATGAATTTCTTACTCATATCTTTTTCTCCCCAAGGGTGATGTCAGTGAACCTCTTAAATGTTTCTGCTACTGAGAAACCGGAAAAATGGTAAAAGGAGGGTAACAGTTTTTTCCGCGAAAAGAAAGCAGGAAATATTATCAATATGAAAAGGAATAAATGATCGTGGACATGACCCCGCCTTTTCTAGTCCCCTTTTCACTAAGCCCCCACTCTCAAGTCTCTAGATGAGTTTGCGTTTCAGCCATTGGAGCACTGCCCACGTGGCTTCCAAATCCTCTCGGTTGTATTCTAGTATCTCGTTCATTACCCTTTGTCTTTCGACAGGATCCTGTGTTTCTGTTGCCTCAATATACTTAGCCATGGACCAATCACCAGTTGCCTCGGGTAGAGATCGTTTGTAGCCAGCCAGTTTCTCCACTCGCTTGAGGCTATAGCTATAGTCTGGCAGCACGATAGCATCTTTAGTAACTTTAAGGAGATCGATAAGGTTGCCCTGAACCCTGGCTGCGACTCCTTCAGGATCTCCATAACGCTCTATATAGGTTCTGACTTTACTTCTTTCATATGCAGACCAGTGAATAAAGGGTAGATCTCCGTGTAAGGAAAAAATTTTGGAACAATTCTCAAGAAACCCCAACCATCCATTCCTATCGCCATCGGCGCCAAACTCAGCCAGAGCACACATATATGAGCTTACCCTGGTTCCAAAGACTTTTAATCCCCACAGGTAAACCTTATCGGTTTCATCGAGATGAGGAGGCAGACCTTCCACATCAAAGACGACGATGTTATCAGTCGCTGGTAACGATAATTTGCCAATGACCAGCTCTCTTCCTTCCACTATGGCCTTAGCTTGCCTGATAATTGTGGCGGCCTTCTTGCCGACTTTCTGTACCCGTTTACCCC
>JABXJZ010000527.1 GCA_013375335.1 Desulfobacterales bacterium | reverse complement strand
TGTCAACAATGGCGTCGCTGAGACATTCATAGGCAACCAGGCCGCAACGAACCTTGTTGTTGGCTTTCCCGGATTTCCTTATCCGGATGGTCTCGTTCCGGGCACGACATATTACTGGCGGATTGATGAGGTCAATGACGCCGAGCCGAACAGTCCATGGAAAGGCCCTGTCTGGAGCTTTAGTATTCCACCCAAGACCGCCTACTCCCCAGACCCGGCTAACGGTGCCGAGCAGGTCGAGCCAGATGTGGAGCTTAGCTGGACGCCAGGTTTCGGTGCGAAATTGCACCACATGTACTTCGGTGATAACTTCGCCGATGTGGACAACGGCACACCGGATACGTACAAAGGCCCTGTGGGTTTCTCAAGATATTCTCCCGACACACTTAAATTGGCTAAGACTTACTACTGGCGTGTCGATGAGTTTGATGCCTTCGAGACGCATAAAGGCCATGTCTGGAGCTTTACTACTGAGGGAGCCGTCGGGAGCCCGGACCCGGCTAATGGAGTTGTGGATGTAAAGCAGACAAAAATTCTCACCTGGGCACCGGGAGTCTATGGTGCTTCGCATCAAGTCTACTTCGGCAATGACCAGGAGGCCGTACGAAATGCCGATACTGGTTCACCGGAGTATAAAGGCACAGGGGACCTTGGTGCTGAGAGCTACGACCCCGGAAAACTTGAGTGGGATACCACCTACTATTGGCGTATTGACGAAGCCAATAACGTAAATCCCGACAGTCCGTGGACTGGAAATGTCTGGAGCTTTACGACAGCCAACTTCCTTATCGTGGACGATTTCGAATCTTACAACGACCTTGACCCCGCCGACCCCGAGAGCAACAGGATATTTAACGTGTGGATAGACGGATACGACGACCCGACAAACGGCTCTCTCGTTGGTTATGAAAC
>JABXJZ010000202.1 GCA_013375335.1 Desulfobacterales bacterium | reverse complement strand
TGCAGGGTCCCCCTTGTGAGGGGAATGATGGAGAAAATAATGTCCTTGGTAGACTCAGACGTGTCTATTCTATACCTCGAAGGGATGGCAAGTGGCCGGGCAATGGATGATAATTCCATATTCATCAAGGACGGAATTCGTGAAGCTCACCTGGCCCTGGTGGAAAGGGGGATAAGGGATGAAGTCACTCTTCTCGCTGGGGGCGGCATTGCCATGGCAGAACACGCGGCAAAAGCCATTATCTGTGGAGCGGATGGGGTGGTTATTGACTTTGCTATCCTTATCGCACTCGAGTGCAGAATGTGTCGCCGCTGTACCAAAGGTCTGCCGTGCCCGGTGGAAATAGATCGGGCCGAGCAATCCTGGGTTGCCTCCAGGATAACCAATCTCCTCGGTGCGTGGCATAACCAGCTCCTTGAGGTCATGGGGGCGATGGGAATAAGGGATGTCCGGCGTCTGCGGGGTGAGACAGGCAGGGCGATGTTCTTTGAGGATCTTGACGAAAGCACTTTCGGTTCGCTGGGTGAGGTTCAGGAGGGCTATGAACTTGAATAAGGAGCTACCAAAGGTGGTGAGGGTACCATCAAGATTTAGGAACCCCATTGGAAAATATCGCCTTCACAGGACCGACGAGTGTCTAGGATGCGGAAAATGCGCGGCGATATGCCCGCATGGGGTACACGTCAAAATTGGCCATATCATGACCAAGAACCACTACAGGTGCGTGGGGCCTGATTGCCCCAATCCCTGCTATAAGACCTGCCCTGCCGGGGCCCTTTCCCTGAAAAGAAATCCTACCTTTGATACCTTAGGGGATCTTCGATGGACACCGGATCTACTTGTGAGCACCTGGTATATGGCTGAGACAGGTGATGTTCCGCCGGGAGGGCTCGAATACAGGATAGGGGAATCCGTTGGCGGCTTTGACAGGCTGCGTCTGGTTCTACCCCCCTCCCATAGGAATGAATCTGCACCGCCAGATGAGGAAGTGGATGTCGGGATTGAGCTGAACCGAAGAGACGATACCTCCCACAGGGTCAGGATAGACGTGCCCTTCTACGGTGCAGGCATGTCCTATGGATCCATAAGCATTATCGCCATGCTCAGTAGAGTCAGGGCGGCGGCCCTTGGCACCTTTTGCTGTACTGGCGAAGGGGGGTATCCTGACGAATTGAAACCATACGACGATCATGTCATCACCCAGGTGGCAACCGGTCTTTTCGGCGTGCGAGAGGAGACTATTCAAAGGGTCAGCATAGTGGAATTCAAGTATGCCCAGGGTGCAAAGCCTGGTCTGGGCGGACATTTGCTGGGGGAAAAGGTAACGCCTAGTGTGGCCCGCATGAGGGAGGCAGTAGTTGGTTATCCCCTATTTTCACCCTTTCCCTTTCACAGCGTATATTCTGTTGAGGATCACAAGAAACATATAGACTGGATAAAGGCAATCAATCCCACGGCGGTGATATCGGTGAAGGTCTCCACACCTACCGATGTGGACATGGTTGCCGTAGGGAGTTACTACGCCGGGGCCCACATAATCCATCTTGACGGCAGCTACGGGGGAACAGGGGCTGCTCCAGATATCGCCAAAAAAAACATTGCCATGCCCATTGAATATGCTGTGCCCATGGTACACAGGTTCCTGCAGGAAGAGGGGGTCAGGGAAAAAATGACGGTCATTGCCAGCGGTGGCATCAGGACTCCCCATGATGTGGCCAAGATTATAGCTCTAGGGGCAGATGGGGTGTGCACGGGAACCGCTGAACTGGTGGCGCTTGAATGCGTTCGGTGTCACAACTGTGAGAGTGGAAGAGGCTGTGCAAGGGGTATTGCTACTACGGACCCTGAATTGACGAGGTTGATTGATCTCGATTGGGGAACCCAGCGGATCATCAACCTTTTCAGTGCCTGGAAGAAAGAGCTAGTGAGGATAGTAGGACGATTGGGCATGAAGAGCATAACGGAACTTGTGGGCAGGACAGACTGCTTGGTGCACCTGGATTACATGAAAGGGTAAAAGAGGGCATCGGGAATGATGAAAAACGCCGACACAGTAGAGAATATAGTGAGGTCAAGAAGATCCCTACTAGAAGATCTGCCCACAAGGAAATGCTATAAGAAAGAGGAAGAGGGTGGCTGCGGGGTAACAGGGTTTGCCTCGAGCATCCCGGTCAGGGGAAAACACATCTTTGAGCCTTCCAGACAGATGCACAACCGAGGCAATGGCCTTGGAGGCGGTATAGCTGCCATGGGCCTTGATCCCGATCTGCTTGGCGTCTCAAAAGAGATCTTAGAAGATGATTATATGCTCCAAATGGCAGTTCTCGAGCAAGGCGTTATGGGGGATCTGGAAAAACGGTTCATCGAGCCGTACTTCAAGGTAGATCTTAACGAACGTCTCCCCCATGCGGAGGACTTCAGGGATATCCCCGGCCTCGCCATTAAACCACCTGATATCTGGCGCTATTTTGTGAGGGTAAAGCCTCCGGTGCTCCAGGAGTTTAAGGAAAGAAACAATCTCCTCCAGTTAACCGAGAGGCAGGCAGAAGATGAATTCGTCTTTCAAAACAGTTTCAAGATTAACAAAACGTACTACGATGTCCTCGGGAATCAGTCAGCCTTTGTCCTTTCCCATGGCCGGAACTTCTTTATCCTAAAGATCGTGGGATATGCAGAACAGGTAGTCCAGTATTACCAGCTTGAAGACTTCAAGGCCCATATATGGATTGCCCACCAGCGCTATCCAACCAAGGGAAAGGTCTGGCATCCGGCAGGCGCCCATCCCTTTATCGGCCTCAACGAGGCGCTTGTACATAACGGCGATTTCGCTAACTACTACTCAGTGGTAGAATATTTGCGGCAGAGAAACATCTACCCCCTCTTCTTGACGGATACAGAGGTCTCTGCGCTCTTGTTTGACCTCTACAGCAGGATCTATGGCTATCCCCCTGAGTATGTCATCGAGGCCCTCGCCCCAACCATGGAGAGGGATTTTGATCAGTTACTACCCGAAGCACAGAGAATCTACCGTGCAATCCAGGCAACCCACATTCATGGTTCCCCCGACGGCCCATGGTTCTTTATCATCGCCAGAAACGATACTGAGAACCGGCGCTTCCAGCTTATTGGTATCACCGATACTTCCATGCTGAGGCCTCAGGTATTCGCCCTTCACGACGGGGAGCTACAGGTTGGGCTCGTATGTTCCGAGAAGCAGGCCATTGATGCAACCTTAAAGAGCCTCTCACAAGAGGACTCCAGGATTGGGTCCATCGCTGATAGGTACTGGAACGCCAGGGGAGGCAGCCATACGGATGGAGGGGCCTTCATTTTCAACCTCGATGAGATCCCTTCAATCGCCGCTGAACGGCGACTGACATGCGTGGACAAGTTCGGCGAGCCTATCAAGGCACCTCAGGGTGACGTGCAGTACCCTATGCGCCATGCAGCAGAGGATGGACCTGGAAGCCAGGTTACCATATCGCGTTTTTTCAATCATCAGCAGCCGGAACTTCTGTATGAATACCTAACGAATAAGGCAAGGGATTGGGCCTATGATAGTCTCATAGATCCTCTTGAGGAGATAAAACGCTGGGCCTTCAGAAACGATGCTTACTTTGAGGTGGCGTTAGGGACCTTAACCAAAGTGCTGGACCTCCGCTACCCTACGTATGACAAGAGACGGCGCACTATCCTCCAGATGGTAAATGAGACACTGGA
>JABXJZ010000526.1 GCA_013375335.1 Desulfobacterales bacterium | reverse complement strand
TACGCCTCATTCCTAAAGATTCGCGCGCCTTGCATCTGGAGCTTTTTACTGTGCCGTCTGATTTATGACTTTTTACGGGACCATCAAAGTTATTTAAAGAAGGAAATCCCATAAAGGACCTTGATTATCAAGCCTTAGCCCAGATGATTTTGAAACGGATAACCGTTGAAATTCTTTTTTTGCGTTTGGACCAGACCAGTAAGGGAGGGGTACGTTCCTCTCCTCGGCCGTGAATTTGTACTGGAAAGAGCTGTGTGCCTGAAAGAGAGCTCGGGGAGGAGAAGTGATTTCCGCTAAGAGCAAGGATTATTTGGACCTCCATGCCATCATCACCCTCATCATCGTAACCTTACTTTGGGGTTTCAACCACACTACCATTAAATATTCCAACCAGGGGGTATCCCCGGTCTTCGCCTCCGCACTGCGTTCCATCATCGCTTCGATCTGCGGCGCTACCTATTGTTTGAGAAAGGGTGAGAGGGTATTCCATACCGATATCATGCTCTTTCATGGGTTTATGGTGGGTCTCCTGTTTGGCCTGGAGTTCGCCTGTATATACTTTGGATTGCTCTATACGGATGCTGCCCGATCCGTGGTCTTCGTCTACCTGAGCCCCTTCGTGGTGGCCGTTGGGGCCCATTTCTTCCTCAAGGGGGATAGGCTGACCACCTTAAAAGTCCTGGGCCTTGTTCTGGCGTTTTCGGGCGTCTTCATCGTCTTCCATGGGAGACCTAAGGCGGCCAAAACGACCATGTTCATCGGGGATATGCTGGAGATCATGGCGGCCTTTTTGTGGGGGTCCACAACCGTCTATATCAAGAGGTTTATGGCGGAGAGGGTCCACCCGATAAATACCTTCCTCTATCAGCTCTTCTTCTCAATCCCCATCCTATTGGTCGTGAGCCTCATCCTCGAGCCACA
>JABXJZ010000201.1 GCA_013375335.1 Desulfobacterales bacterium | reverse complement strand
ATTATCCCTGGTGATCACATCCTGGGAGGGGACATCCATGGTGACAAGCCGGAGGCCCACCTTCACCAGCCTATCAACAACCGGGATGATGATAATGAGGCCGGGCCCCTTGGTGTCGATGACCCTTCCCAGGCGAAAGATCACACCCCGCTCATACTCCCTCAGGACCTTGATGGCTGCGCTGAGGAACAGTATGAGTATGACGATTGCAAGGATGTAAAACATAGCCATAGTGTCCTCCTCTTGCGTTTGTTGTAAAGAATTACTTCTCCTTTTTGACTATGAGCTCAAGGCCCCTGGAGCCTATAATCCTGACCTTCTCCCCTTCTTCAGCTACCTCCTCGCTGGTAGCCTTCCAGTGCTCCCCGTGAGCGAAGATCAACCCAACGGGGTCGATTCTCTCCTCGACAACTCCGATTTCACCGAGCAATCCTTCCATCCCTCCCTTTGGGGTCCTCCTGTAGGCCCTGAACGCCAGAAACGCGATTGCCACGAAAAAGCCACCTATCAGGACAATGGTGGGCATCATGAGTTTCAAGGACACCCTCACGTTCTCAAAGAGCATCACCGAGCCAAGGATCAGCGAGATGAGACCAGCCACAGACAACAGGCCATAGCTTTGAACCTTTATTTCCGCTATAAAGAATATGATGGCCAGGGCTATGAGGAGGAGCCCGGCATAGTTCACCGGTAGGGTCTGAAACGAAAAAAAGGCCAAAATAAGGGAAATAGCACCTATGACGCCTGGAAGGATGGCACCAGGGTGGGCCAGCTCAAAATAGATGCCTGCCAGTCCAATCATCATAAGGATATAGGCTATATTTGGGTTGCTTATGGTGTTTAATACCCTATCCCTCCATCCTGGAGTAAAGTATACTAATTTGAGTCCCTTTGTCCCCAGCGTTACCTTTCCCTTGTCCAGTACTATCTCCCTGCCATCCAAAAGGACCAGGAGCTCATCTATGTCCCTGGCCACGACATCAACTACATTGTTCTTGACTGCCACGTCTCCCGTTATGCTCACACTTTCCCTGATAGCCCTCTCAACCCAATCCGCATTCCTTCCCCTCTCCTTTGCAATGCCCCTGGCATAGGCAACCATGTCATTGACCACCTTCTCAGACATGGTCTTGCTAATCTCCTTGCCACCGGCAGTAACAGGGTGGGCTGCCCCTATGTTTGTTTGAGGCGCCATAGCTGCCACGTGTGCTGCTATTGTAATCATTACCCCAGCAGAGGCTGCCCTTGCCCCCCTGGGGGCAACATAGACCACGACTGGCAGTTGGGCATTTAATATAGCCTTCACGATGCTCCTCATGGAAGGATCAAGGCCACCGGGGGTATCCAGCCTAATAATGACCATGGTGTGTTTGCTGGTTTCAGCCTGCTTAATACCCCTCGTCACAAACTGGGCTATGCCAGGATTGATGGCACCCTCAAGCTCAATTACCATGGCGCTCTCTTGTTCACCCCGGACCGTGGGGCCAAACAAGCCAATGGTGAGGGCACTACAAAGGCCAATAAAGAGCAGTCTTTCGAGCTTTGTTCTAATCTTCTAACTCCCTCGGGTCTTTTAACCCTAATTCCCTCATTACTTTCTTCATATCCTCCCAGACCTGCCTCTTGGCCTGGGGATACCTCAATAGATATGCTGGGTGATAGGTGGGTATTAAAGGTATACCACAAAAGCCCTGCCACTGACCTCTATCCCTTGTTATCTTAAAATCCTTACCTACCAGGGCCTGTGCAGATACCCTGCCTAGGGTACAGATGATCTCCGGTTTGATCAAGGAAATCTGGCCCTTTAGAAAGGGAAGGCATGTCCCGATCTCATCCGGCCCTGGGTCCCTGTTGCCCGGAGGGTGACATTTTACGATGTTACAGATATAGACCTCCTCCCTTGTTAGGCCCATAGCCTTTATAATGTCGGTCAGGAGCTTCCCCGCGGGACCTACAAAGGGTTTGCCCCTTACATCCTCCTCAACCCCGGGCGCCTCACCAACAAAGACAAGTGTGGCATTGGGTAGTCCCTCACCGAAGACAATATTTTTTCTTTCCCTACTCAGCCTGCACCGCACACAATTACTGATGAAATTCTCCAGCTCCTCAAGGCTATTCCAGCAGGATTCCTCCCCCAAGGGTGTTGTATCCTTTTGAGGCCCCCTTGTGAGGTAGCTTAGGGTCTTGGTGGAGAGAAACGGGGCATCAAGTCCAATCTCCTGGCTGTAGGTCAACTGCATTTTTATCTGTCCTAGTACGTCCATTATCTCTTGTTTCACGTTCATCTTGTCCTCAAGGCCTTTATCCTGTCAAGTATCCTATCTGCCACATCATCCTTTGACAGTAGCGGGACGGCTTCCTCGTTTCCCTCTCTATCAATCATCCTGACCTCGTTTGAGTCCGCAGCAAACCCCCTGTCTTCCCTTGAGACATCGTTAACCACAATCAGGTCCAGATTCTTCCTTTCCATCTTATCCCTTGCGTTTGCCATGTGATCGGTAGTCTCCGCAGCAAAGCCCACTAAGCTCATATTTCCCTTATTCTTGCCAAGCTCTGCCAGGATATCCGATGTGGGGATCAGTTGTAGCGCTATAGGTCCGTTTTTTTTCTTTCGCTTTTCCTGTGCCTTTCTCCGGGGTCTGTAATCGCTGACTGCAGCTGCCTTGATAACCACATCCTTGTCCCCATAGTTACCTAACACCGCCTCCCTCATCTCTTCAGCCGTCTGGACCTTAATCATCTGTGCCCCGGGAGGTGGATCAAGATAAGTTGGCCCTGTTACCAACGTGACCTCTGCTCCCCTGCTCCACGCAGCCCTTGCCAGTGCGTAACCCATCTTACCGGTAGATCTGTTGGTCACGACCCTTACCGGATCAATATACTCGATAGTTGGACCTGCAGTAATAAGGACCTTTAGCCCCTCCAGATCCTGATCGCTAAGGAGATGCCTTATCTCCTCCATAATACTTACCGGATCGGGAAACCGCCCTGGACCTACTGCCCCGGTGGCGAGCATACCCGTTTCTGCCTCCATCACCACGAAGCCCCTCTCCCTCAAGCTACGGATGTTCCCCTGGACTATTGGGTTTGAAAACATCTCCCTATCCATAGCTGGGCAGATGAGGATCCGAGCAGCGGCAGCCAGGATGAGGGTGGAAAGCAAGTCATCTCCAAGACCGTGCGCGGCCTTTGCCAGGAAATTCGCCGTGGCTGGTGCAACTACTATCAGGTCACTCTCCTGGCCCAGTGAGACATGATCGATTGATGTTCCAGGGAGCGAAAACATATCCCACACTACCCTGTTGCCGGAGAGTGTTTCAAATGTAAGCGGGGTTACAAACCTCGTGGCATTTGCAGTCATGACGACTTTTACCGTCGCACCCGCCTTTTTCAGGTGTCTTACCAGCTCAGCGGATTTATAGACTGCTATACTTCCGGTTACGCCAAGGACTATCTTTTTCCCCGTGAGAGTCGTCATAGAAAAACTCGCCCTCAAGCACAGCAAATTGATCTTCCGTCAGCCTCCGGCCTTTGATTATACATGGTTTTTATTTAAAGGGAAACTCTGGGTTTTGGCAACAAAAATCTAAGGTACTATACTCCTCTTAAGGCAATGGTAAGAGACTTAGGGAGCCCTTTGTGGGTCAGTGCAAGAGGCAGGTATGAGACCTATACGTGGGATATGATGGTCGGGCTTAACGATTCAAAAGGCGAAGGAGATGATCCTCCCTTATACCGCGAAATCTTATCGTCTTTAGCCTTGATCTA
>JABXJZ010000525.1 GCA_013375335.1 Desulfobacterales bacterium | reverse complement strand
GAGACCTGGTCAGCAATAAGTGAGGAGGGAAGAATAGACCAGGATGAGGTGGTGAGAGTAAAGGGGGTGGTGGGAAACAAGGTATTGGTGGAAAAACTAAAATCAAAAGAGGAGGGATAGATCATGGAAGCTAACATAATTTTGATCATTGTTCTGATTATCTTTGCCTTGGTGATAGGGAAGAAGGGGATTAAGCTCGTTAGACAGGCCAATGTGCTTGTTATTGAAAGGCTGGGAAAATTCAATCGGCTAGCCCAAAGCGGTGTCAATTTTATCTGGCCTTTCATCGATAGAGTCAGGCCAATGGTCAGTGGGGGTGCATCCGCCTACTTTGTCGATTTGCGGGAGCGGGTCCTGGATTTTGAACCCCAACCCGTTATCACCAAGGATAACGTAACTATGTCTGTAGATACGGTAGTCTATTATCAGATAACCGATCCACGCAGGACGATGTATGAGATTGTGGACCTGGGTTTTGCCATAACACAGTTGACCATAACCACTCTCAGAAATGTCATGGGGGAGCTTGCGCTGGATGAGACCCTGGTTTCCCGTGAGACGGTGAATAACAAGCTTCGTACTGTTCTCGACGAGGCCACGGATAAGTGGGGGGTTAAGGTAAACCGGGTAGAGCTGAAGAACATCGAACCACCTCGGGAAATACAGGATGCCATGGCCAAACAGATGAAGGCCGAACGGGAGAGAAGGGCTACCGTTACTGAGGCAGAGGGATCGAAGGCAGCAGCCATCCTAACAGCAGAAGGGGAAAGGAATGCGGCAATTGCCAAAGCAGAGGGTAAGAAACAGGCGGCCATCCTTTCGGCTGAAGGAGAGGCTGAGGCCATTTTGAAAGTCCAAAGGGCAGAGGCGGAGGCCATAAAATTGGTCTATAACGCCATCCATGAAGGAAATCCCACCAATGACTTGATCGC
>JABXJZ010000027.1 GCA_013375335.1 Desulfobacterales bacterium | reverse complement strand
AAACCATTTTGAAACGTTTCGGCGAGCCCTTCGGCTTGAGCTCAGGTCGAAAGCTCACGTCGAGTCGCCCACTAATCTAAACTATGGGCGGGCATAATCAAAAAAAGATACCCATACCCACCGATAGGCTTAAAAATCAATAGGTTAGGTTTGACTACGACGTGGCTCTGCCGTGTTTCCCGTTTCGGCCGAAATTGCTGACCTCACGACAGACTTCATCAAATGGTTCTACGCACTGACACCATTATTTCTCTTGACATTCCGGATGACTACCGGTATTCACACTTTGGTAGCGCGAATAGTAACTCCTTCTCTGCACGGGACGAATGACTTCGGCCTTGCGTGAGGAGGTAAGACCGCAACTCAAAGTGTATTACCAAGAGCAATACAGAAAGGAGGGCATCCATGGACAAGATTCTAAGAATCGACATGGGGGCAGAAGGTGGCCCTAAAGCCACTGAGGAGCCCCTGGGAGATTATGCTGGCCTGGGAGGCAGGGCCCTAACCTCGGCCATTGTTTCCAAGGAAGTACCTCCGTTGTGCCATCCCCTTGGTGCAGATAATAAGCTAGTCATCGCCCCCGGATTGCTGAGCGGAACCACTGCTGCCATGTCAGGGCGACTCTCGGTGGGCTGCAAGAGTCCACTCACAGGTACTATCAAGGAGGCAAACGCAGGAGGGCAGGCTTCTCAAGTTCTGGCCAGGCTTGGCTATGCGGCCATCGTGCTGGAGGGGAAACCCAAAGACGATACCCCCTATAAGGTGATGATCAATAAGGACGGGGTACAGATAACCCCCAATAACGGCCTCAGGATGCTGGGCAACTACGACCTCGTTGAGAAGATGAAAGGTGAGCATGGTGATAAGATAGCCTGCATCTCCATTGGACCAGCAGGCGAGATGAAGATGTCCGCTGCTTCAGTGGCATGCACCGACATGGAGCTGAGACCTACCCGTCACGCAGGACGAGGCGGGGTCGGCGCGGTCATGGGTGCGAAGGGCGTCAAGGTCATTGTGCTCGACGACACCGGGATGAAAATGCGAAGCCCCAAGGATCCTGAGAAATTTAGAAAGGCCAACGAAACGTGGATTGAAGGTCTCAGAAAACATCCCATCACAAGCCAGGGGCTTCCCGCCTATGGGACCAACATATTGGCCAACATTATCAACGAGGCCGGTGCATATCCGACAAAGAACTTCATGTGGGGCCGCTTTGAAGGGTGCTCCAACATCAGTGGTGAAACCCAGGCTGAAACAGAGACAGCTCGAGGTGGAGTCGCCACCCATGGCTGTCACCGGGGCTGCATCATAAAGTGCTCAGGCATTTACATGGACAAAGATGGCCATTACCTGACGAAACAGGTGGAATATGAGACGGTCTGGGCCCACGGCGCGAACTGTGGAATAGATGACCTGGACTCCATTGCCATGCTGGACCGCTTGGATGATGATTACGGCCTGGATACCATCGAGATGGGTGCCACCATAGCGGTGGCCATGGAAGCTGGTGTTGCAAAGTTCGGAGACGGAGCGGCTGCCATCAATCTCGTTAAGGAAGTAGGAAAGGGCACTCCCCTGGGGCGCATCCTCGGGAACGGGGCAGCTTTAACCGGGAAGGCGTTTGGTGTAGAGAGGGTCCCCGTGGTGAAAGGACAGGCCATGCCTGCCTATGATCCTCGCGGGATCCAGGGCATCGGAGTAACCTATGCCACCAGCACCATGGGTGCGGATCATACCTCAGGATATGCCGTGGCCACGAACATACTCAATGTCGGGGGAAGCCTGGACCCACTGAAGCCGGAGGGCCAGGTGGAGCTCTCCAGAAATCTCCAGATCGCCACTGCCGCTGTTGACTCCACAGGCATGTGTATCTTTATTGCCTTTGCAGCTCTGGATCAGCCCGAGACATTTCAAGCACTCATTGACATGATCAATGCCTTTTACGGGTTGAACATGACAGCCGATGATGTGACCGATCTTGGTAAATCCGTTCTCAAAAACGAGAGGGACTTCAACACGAGGGCCGGCTTCACAGCCATGCACGACCGGCTGCCCGAATTCTTCAAGAAAGATCTGCTACCGCCTCATAACATCACGTTCCACGTGAAAGATGAAGATCTCGATACACTGTTCAACTGGTAGCTTACAAAGCTTCTCCTGTGAATCAATGGGGAGATCCTGAGGGGGTCTCCCCATTCTCTTATCTAGGGGGAAATGTCTCCATCCTTTTCTAATACGAACCTTTGCTTGTGCGTGGAGGATAACCCCATCCCGAGCTTTTCTCAGCTCTTGCAGAGGGGTTTTATGGTGAAAGTCCGGGTGGGGTGCAGCATCAAATCGTTACTCTGTCATCAACTCGGCTTGAGCCCGGAATACCTCGAAGGAAGAATTCAGACCATCCTTCTGGATGGAAGACCTGTCGATGATGTGGAGTCCGCCATCGTCAAGCAGGGCTCAATCCTGGCCCTTTCCGCGGCCCTCCCGGGACTTGTTGGGGCGACACTACGAAGGGGAGGCTACTATGCTCCCCTGCGCAGCCATATTTCCCACAGTGAAGCGGCTAGCTCCCAACCCATTCAGGAGGGTATGATTTCCTTGAAACTCTTCAATCTACCGCTCGATGAGCTGGGATCAACCTTTCTCAAAAAGGGCATCTGGATTAATGGGAGGGATCTCGCGGATTTCCTTAAGAGGCAACCCGATGCCTTCTGGTCACGATGCAAAGGTGCAACAGTGGATGGCAAGAAATTCGATTTGGACAAACTGGCAAAGATGAAATGGCCAGATAGGCACGTCTTCTTGCGGGTCAGAACCTGCTAAAAGCCCTCTTAAAAACAGAGGCCTTCCTTGTTATTCGTAGCCTGATGCTTTACTCCTCACGCCCAACCAGGCCGAAACCTTTGCAGCGCGCACAGCGGCGAGAGCGTTCACCCTTCGTGCTCCGACTCCCATCCCGGGGTTCCTGCTGGATATGTCCGTGGCAGTGGTGAGGAGGATTTCCTCTGCGCCGTCTGCCCCAAGATCTGGGTTGATTCCCAAGACGAGAGCTGCAACGCCGGCGACGATGGCTGCTCCAGGATTGCTTACAGAAAGACCCCTAAGCCGGCTACGGCTATAGATCGACCTGAGGTCCACCCATGGAGCAAAAAGGCCGACCCAGTCTCCATAGTTTGAGGAGGCCTGTTTCCTGCCCCAAGCATCAGTGGTCCCTACTGCCAGGACCTCCTTAAAGGCACCCGGATAGTGCCGTCTGCTGGATCTCGAGTTTCCGGCCGGTGCAATGAGCAAAATTCCTCTCTGCCTGGCCCGGGCTACGGCTTCCTGTAGGCCAGGATCGCCCCCTGTCGCCGCTCCGCCTGGAATCAACAAAATATCGGCACCCCTTTCGACCCCGAAATCTATCCCTTTGACGATCTGAGAAGTAGGCCCTTGTCCAATTTTGTTAAGAACCTTAATTGGTAGCACCCTCACGTTCGGTGCTATACCCACGATCAGGGCGGCGGTGTATGTACCGACGCCATTACGGTCAATGATGTCCGGTTCATCCACAGCGAAGTTTGCACCAGTCAAAAGCTGTCCTTTCAGCTCAGGCACCGACTCGTCCACACCAGTGGAGAGGAGACCTACGGACACGACATGCCCCATTTCCTCGGCTATGAACTCCTCTATCGCTTCTGCGATCTGGGCGGTCGCAGTTGCACTTTGCAGCGCGATCTGTTGAGGCCTTGCGTTGCCCGCATCCTTACAATCCGCTGTAAACGCCATGAATACCCAGAAGGTCGCGCTTATGGTGGCTGCCATGAATACAGCTAAGCTTTTCATTTCACTAGCATCCTGCAAGGAACTTATCCCCCGCCAATGGGAGGAAAGACCCCCACCCTGTCCCCATCATCCAGGATTTCATTGCCACTGGCATGAACCCCATTCAGGAATACCGCCTTTACGGCCTTTGTGGGAATCTTCAGTCGTTCCAGAAGTTCCCTGATCCTAGTTCCTTCACTGATCTCAAAACTCCAGGGGTTCCCGCTGGTTCTTTTAGGCATATGGGATGCCAGGGAGGCATATAGCCTCAGCTCGATCTTCATTGTTTCTTCGTTACTCCTACGTCAGCACTGACAAGCAGAGGACTCTGATTGTAATAATCGTAAGCGTCTAGGTTTTCGTCATTATACCCCTTTTCAACTGCTATGCTCAAATAATTTATCCCGCCATCTTGTCCTGCGTAACAAAAGCTTCATAGACTTGAAGCTGTCTTTGACCTAGTGCTAATTTTCAGGTAGACTGCCCTGCAAAATGCAAGGGATTATCTTACTCTCCCTGGAAAACTTGTAGTGTACACTCAGGGGGAGGCGAAGACAGGGGAAAGCGAAGATGAGTCGAAAGCCACAAAAAGAGCTGGATCAACTCATTCAAACAAGCTCAATAATGGTCGCGGATCCAGCTGGACGGGAAGCGATTGTTCTGGATGATGATCACGCATTAGAAATAGCAGACAAGTGTAGCCGTGCTGTTCATGAAGTCTACACAGAAGCCCTCAGGCTTGGAATTAGTCCTTACCGCTATATACGCAACAGGGAGGTCATAACAGTCCAAGATCAACTCAGGCTTGCAGAGTCTAAGGTAGCTATAGTTGGTGCGGGAGGTTTGGGAGGGCAGGTCATTTTGCTACTGGCAAGGGCCGGTATTGGGCATTTGACTGTAGTGGACTGTGACCTTTTTGATGAAACCAATCTGAATCGACAGTCCTTGTGCAATCGGGAGTCACTGGGAAGGCCCAAACCACAAGTAGCAGTTGAGGTAGTGGGCTCGATTAATCCCGGGGTAGAAGTAATCCCCCATCAGATGAGGCTTAATTCCACAAATGGGCCGGATATATTGGTCGGTTCAGATGTCGTCGTAGATGCCCTGGATAATATCCCAAGTAGACTTGCCCTTGAAAGGACAACCAAGGAGTTGGGGGTTCCACTTGTACATGGCGCATTAGCCGGCTTCGAGGGGTGGATGATGACTATTTTTCCCGATGACCAGGGCCTTAAGCTTCTGTATGGAGATGAAGAGGCGAAAGGAGATAATGCGAAAAGCCCGGAAGCCATTCTCGGTATTCCTGCTCTGACGCCTTCCATCATCGCGACTCTCCAGGCCACGGAGGTTCTCAAGATCATTCTAGGGCGAGAGAAGATTTTCAGACATATTATGGTCCATGTCGATCTGGAAAGAGGCGAGTTGAATGAATTTGTCTGTGAAAATTGCAGTTCATTGGAATCAAGTTGACCTATGAGATATGATGCATTTCATCTAGACGCCCTCTGCCGTCCCCTTGGCCTTGATTCGGTTATCCACCCGCCACCTCAATCCTGTGGCAGTTGTCTCCCTCATGAGATAATCAGACAGTTCTCTCACCATCTCCGGCACGCAGATAACAGTCAGCAGGGTCCCAGCTTGGTCTTTCTTCATCTGAACTGGCAGGAGGAAGACATCGAGGGCACCCATGTCCAACATCTTCTGGGTGAGATGGTCGCTCGTCTGGGGATCCATCTCATCAATCTGATCAATAGTGGCTTCAACCACAGCCACCCGTTCCGTGTGATAGCCTTCCAATTCATCGCGGGCCTCCCCGATGACTACCCTGAGCAGATTGGGGATGGCCAGTTCTGATGTCCCTGCCCCATATCCAACCCTTTCCACGGTCATGGCAGGCATGGGACCGAAGCCAGAGGAGAGGGTCGTCAGGATAGCTGCACCCGTGGGTGTTAGGAGCTCCCCATTAACCCCGGTGGAGTAGATAGGTTTTCCCCTGATGAGCTCGACAGTGGCCGGCGCAGGCACAGGGAGGGTACCGTGCGCGCACTCCACGGTCCCAGTTCCCACATGGAGAGGCGAGCAATAGACCTTTTCGATGCCAAGGGCAGCAAACCCCGCCACCGCACCCATTACATCAATGATGGCATCCATTGCCCCTACTTCATGGAAATGGACGTGCTCCATGGTAGTGCGGTGAACCTTGGCCTCAGCCTCAGCCAGCCGCGTGAAGATCTCAATACCTCTTTGTTTTACTGCTCTCTCCAGGTCGCTCTCCTCTATGATTTCCTTGATATGGTGCAAGTCGTGATGGTGGTGGCTGTGGTAGTCTTCATCTACAGTCACGACCGCCTGGGTGCCACCCATCCCTTTTTTGCTCACCTTTTTAGCGCCGAGATCGTAGTGGGTGAGGTGGAGCTTCCCCATCTCCTTCTTTAGCCGTTCCACATCCAAGCCGGCATCTAGGAGGGATCCCAGGATCATGTCCCCGCTGGCACCTGCAAAACAGTCAAAGTAGGCAACCTTCATGGCTTCCCTATCATCAATACCTTTCGATTCTCTGCTACCGGCTCATCGACCGACTCCGCCTTCCCTACTGCAGCCTTATTGATGAGACTCGCCTGATACCCTGCGCCAAAGCCATTATCGATATTGACGACCGATACCCCTGAGGAACAGCTGTTGAGCATGGTGAGAAGGGCGGCTATACCCCCGAAGCTGGCACCATAGCCGACACTGGTGGGAACCCCGATGACTGGACAGGCAACCATCCCTCCCACCACACTGGCAAGGGCCCCCTCCATACCGGCGACAACAACGGCTACATTGGCATGGAGGAGATCCTGCCTGGCATCGAGGAGCCGGTGAATCCCAGCCACTCCCACATCGTAGGTCCTGGTCACTCGATTTCCCAGTACCTCTGCGGTGACAGCTGCCTCCTCGGCAACGGGGATATCCGAGGTGCCAGCGCTGATGACAGCGATCTTCCCCACCTTTTCAGCTGGCTGGGGCCTGATGACGACAATGCGGGCCTTCTCGTAGTAGTGGCAGTTCCCTGTCACCTGCTTGATCCCCTCGAATACCTCGCGGCTGGCACGGGTGGCGAGGATGTTGGTGTGATCCTGGGACATGGCCGTGACGATCCCCTGGATCTGCTCAGTGGTCTTCCCCTGGCAGAAGATCACCTCGGGGACACCCTTTCTGAGGGAGCGGTGGCTGTCAATTCTGGCGTAGCCCAGATCCTGGAAGGGGAGCTTCTTGAGCTCATCTAAGGCATCCTCCACATCCATGTGGCCGCTTTGCACCTGCTCAAGTAACTCCCTTAAGTGTTTTGTATCCATTCTATCTTCCTCACTGCTCTTTTCCCAGGGCCCGGTTCATCTTCCCTGCTAGGTAGCCCTCCAGATCGAGGGCAACGTGTTCAAAGCCGATCTTCCGGAACTTGTCAACAGTTGCCTGCCTCAGCCCATTGGCCATGATCTTTTCCTGCTCTGCGCTCCCCACCTCGATCCTGGCCACAGCTCCATGGTGCCTGACCCTGACCTCCCGGAATCCCTGATCCAAAAGGAATCTTTCCGCTTCTTCAATCATCTTCAATTTCCCTCCTGTAATGGGGCTTCCGTAGGGGATCCGGCTGGCAAGGCAGGGCATAGGTGGCTTATCCCAGGTTGGAAGGCCCATCTCTTTGGATAGAAAACGAATCTCTTCTTTATTCAGTTCTGCATCAATTAAAGGGGCCAGCACCCCTGCCTCATCCGCGGCCCGGAATCCCGGACGGTAATCCTTCAGGTCATCGGTGTTGGCCCCATGGGCCACATTCTTGATGCCATGTTCCCGTGCAATTTTAAAAAGAGCTTGAACCAGATGTCTCTTGCAGTGGTAACAACGATCGGGTCCATTAGATACAAACTCCAGGAGGCTCATCTCCTCTGAACTAAAAACAAGGTGACGGATGCCCCTTTCCCGGGCAAAGGCTGCAGCATCTTCCCCCTCCCGGCCTGGGTGGATGACGGAGCGTGCCGTGACCGCCACCACTTTTTCTCCTAGGACTTGATGGGCCACCACCAAGAGAAAAGTGCTATCCACTCCGCCTGAAAATGCCACCAGCAGCGAATCCAGCTTCTTGAGGTGAGAAACCAGGTTCTGCTTTTTTGATCGTGCGACTTCCTCATTCATCTTGTTGGCCTTCCTTTCAACCAGTGTGAACCTGTCCCCTCTGGCGATGTCCAACACATCGTACTGGCAGCATTACTCGCTCCCACCCTTCCCTAAAAAAGAGACCCTCACGGGCCCTTGAAACTCTATGGCCGCGTTACTGGTCAGGGATATGGCAAGAGGGAGGGCAACACAGGAGAAAAGGCAGCTGTTGCAGCAGAGGTAGTTGCCCGCTATGTCGTCGGAATAGGCGTCAGTTTTACTTTGACCTGTGCTGGCTCGGCTGATGAGATTTCCACCTCAACCTTCGCAGCAATGTAGGCCCGTTTCTTAATCTTCAGGCGCCTCTTTCCATTGGGAACCTCCAGGGTGCAAGGTGTAATCCCTTCCTCTCCAGTATCAACGGTGACCTTTGCCCCCTCTGGATCGGTGATCACCTTGAGGACGCCCTTGTCTGTCCCACAGATCCCGGATCCCCATCCCATGACGACCAACGCCAACAGGAATAGCCAAAAGAAGAGCGTTATCTTCTTCGATGGTCTAATGACCGTCATTTGGTCCTCCCTTCTTTCATGAAAGGCCTTTGTCTTTTTGCATCCTGTGGACCTTCACGACTGCGCCATGAAAAAGAGAAAACACCACCAGAAAAAAGGAGGGAGAACAGATACTGTCCCCCTCCTTTGCAGTTACAGGTTTACCTGCTTACCACCGCGGATAGTCCGGCACCCCGTACAGCTCATGCCGATAGAACTGATCCCAGTTGCTGACCTGGCCATACATGGTTGGTGTCCAGGGCCACAGACGCGCCTTGTATGGATGGCGCGGAAAGTCCTGGATGATCGCCTCCTCGAGAGGAACGCCTACGACCTTGATCTCGTCGTATTCCATCTTCCCAAGGCCATGTTTGGCGGCTAGACGCGTGGTCCCGATATTTCTGGGATTGTGGTTCATGACCGCAGTGCCAATAGCATCAACTGCCACAGGGTCTGTGCTGGCCATGATCATGCCTGATGGGAAGTAAGGCGCGGCAGGAACCCAGGTCCCCGCATACACTGCATCAATGATGTGCATCTGATTCGGACAGAGCTTCTGGGAGATGTAATTCACATCGACATTCACCTCGGCCACGTGTTGGTGCGGCAGGCCGAACTTGCACATGCCGATCGCCCTGGCAGAGGGGATGCCAATCCCGATGTTCTTGAGGGCCAGGGTCACGCCTGCATACTCATGGGTCTTGAAGGCACAGATAGGCACAAAGCAATCAACTTCCTTCAAGATCTTGGGGATGGGATACTCCTTGGAGCCCAGTCCCAGTCCAGGCATCATCTCCCAATTGTCGCACAGATCAATGAGCTCATACTTGATTCCATTATCGTGATATCTCTTCTGTACCCACTCCAGGCCGTAGTTTCGATAGGTTGCCCAAGCATCCCCCAGAGCAGGGCATTCCGCGATAATGATCCTGCCTGCCCCCTTTTCAGCAGCCATCTTGGCGACTGCTAATGCGACACGAGGATCGGCAAACGCACCCTGCAGGCTGTTATCGTCGCCAAATCCCATCCATATCATTGGATAGGCGCTCAAAACGAAGTTGGGCTTGATCAGGACCGTATCGCCGCGTTTCACGTTCAGGCCGCCAGCCTTTTCAATCGCGTCCTTCACGTACTTGTACCACACCCTTTCGCTCGCCTCAGACCAGATGACATGAGGATAATCCCCGGTCGCTTCGTGGTACTCTTTGGTCTGCTCGTGAGCGACATCATCATTGAAATGGAAGTCCTCGGCTAGCAGCTTCAGGTCCGCCTTATTTGTGCATTGCACGATGGAGACCACGCTCTTTTCAGCCGTGGCTACCGAGGCAAACACAACCACCAAGGCAACAGCCATCAGCGCCATTAACACCTTTTTCATTGGTCTTACCTCCTTTTTTTCAGATTCCTCCCTTAAGAGACCTTCAGGCCTCCGCTCCCAAAACGACTCTTCGAGTTAACCCCAATCACCACCCCCTTTCTTTCCAAACTCCGACATATATAAATTCTCTTTCCTTGTCAAGACTTTTTCCGGGCCCCAATATAGTTTCTGTCCCATTGCTATGCCGCTTTCACCCTATAAGCCAATGCATCCAATATCATCTGCAGGTCCTCGCGGGGAATCCCTCCCTCGGCCAGCACCAGTACATTCTTGTTCCTCTTATACCCCGCCCAGAAGGTCCCATCGGTATACAGCCCAGAGTTAGCATCCCGGAAACCCTCAATGTCAAAGCCTGCCAGGCTCAAGGCCTCAACCGCCTCCTCCTCAGACCTGAAGATCAACTTGATGATGGGAACGCGCACCTGGCCTTTAAAGAGAGCCCCCGTGAAACATGACTTGAGCCCATACTCATCGATCATCGTAAAATCCTTAAGGAACGGGGGTCGTCCAAAGGCAAAGTGCAAGACCATCCACATGGTTATCCCCGGCTCAGTCTCATAGATCCTCCCCCGGTATTCCCCAATGGTGACCAACCTGGCAGGGACCTCAAACCGGAGTTGCTTGACTAATTGATTACGCTTCCGGGCCCTGGCCTTTCCATCTCGAAATTCGGTCATGTGGATGAACCTCACGCCGTCTCGACCCTCATCGCTAAAATTGATAAAAGACTCAAGCAGGGTCTTGAAGGCCTTGGTCTCCTCAAGCCCCCCTGCCAATCGCTGGCTTTGAAAGTCCATCCTTTTATAGGCCTGGGCCACGCACATCATATTGGAATATGACAGGCCAGCCATGACATCGGGCTCGCGCTGAAAACGCCTTTTAAAATCCCAGGCGAATTGGGCCCAAGAAGGACCGTACACCTCCTCCCGGTCTTGCTGAGCAAACGCCATATAACCGGCCACGATCACCCTATCGGTCAGCCTCCGAGGCAAATCAGACACCTTGTGGGTATCCCAACCGGAGGAGGCCATTATTCTTACATCCATCCCCAGCTCTTGAACCGCCGTTAGTATGGATGGGGCATCGGAGGCCACACCATAGATCAATATAGCCTTTGCCCCGGAGGCCTTGATCTCCT
>JABXJZ010000200.1 GCA_013375335.1 Desulfobacterales bacterium | reverse complement strand
CTGATATGTCTCGCCCTCTACGGGCTCAAAATCTGAACGCCGTACCATGACTTCGGTTCTCCCCTCCGCCTACCAGATCTAAGAGACGGAGCAGAAATGGGGCAATCATGCTTGTCATCAGGGCAGAAATGGATACTAACGGAAAGGTAATCGCAGGAATGGACTGTCCTAAGGGAAAAATCCTGCTTACAGTCACGAGAAGGGACCACTTAGCCACGAGGAAAAGCGCCACCAGTAAAATTGAGGTCCTCATCTTAGTGAAATCCAGAAACCTTCGGCAGTAAGTAATTCCAAGAACAATAGCAGAATAGGCAAAGGCAAACAGACCGAGCTGACAGGGAGCGAATATGTCTGTCAAGATCCCCATAACAAAGGCCAGCAAACCAGCCCTAAAGTCTTGATCCTTGGCGATGAGATATATGAGGAAGATGGGAATTAGATCGATATCAACCCATTCAATCCCTACGAGGTGGGTTATCCCCCCCCTCAAAATCACAAACAGACCACATAGTAACCAGATTACTGGATAGAAAAATACGTTGTTCTCTTCGCCTAGCTTTAGAAACCCCCCGATCCCCATTCCTATGCCCCGGCAAGATGACAGATTTATTGCAGGTCAGATCCTCCTACAGGTACAGAACCTGAGCTCAAAACTATGAGAACCTCTTCTAACTTAGAGAAATCAACAGCTGGGGTTACCCTCACCTCCTTGAATAGCATATTGGGGGAATCATTAATCTCTTTCACTGTACCCAGGGAGAGGCCTTTGGGGAATATCCCTCCCAGCCCTGAGGTCACAATCCTGTCACCCGTTTCTATCTCACAGGTCTTTATTACGTAATCAAAATAGCACCCGCCTGATCCGCCTCCCTTTAGCATGCCCCTTGCCCTCAAGCTCTGAACCAAGCCATCAATAGCGCTGTTCTGGTCTGTAATCAGCAATGCCTGGGCGTAATTGGGCGATACGGAGACTATCCTTCCAACAACTCCCTCTGAATTCACAACCGGCATCTTTCCCGTGAGACCATCACTTTTCCCCTTGTCTAAGATTATGGATTTATATAGTCCGCTTGAATCCCACCCAATCACCCTTGCTGCCAAGAGGGACTCGTTGGTGTTCTCTTGAAAGCGCAGGAGGTTTCGCAAGCGCTGATTAGCAAGAAGGAGCTCTTGGTACTTACTATTTTCGATCTCGAGGAGGTCTATCCTTCTTTTGAGGAGCAAATTCTCTTGGCGTGTCTGGACTAAGAAAAAATAGTTTCTCCAGATATCCCTCACGAGGGAGACTGTCCCCGTAAAAAGCCTTTGAAAGGGGGCGGCTATCTCGACAGCGATTTTCTCTGCCGGATTCCATTCCTGCCCCTCCCCACTACTGAGGGACAGCAAGAGTAGGGATAATAAGACAAAGATATAGGAAACCCATTTCGGCCTACGCTCAAAAAGAATGGTCAATTACCTCAAACCTATCGATTACTTTACCATAATTTCCCTTAAGACCGACAGATTATCCAGGGCCTTTCCTGCCCCCAGGACAACGGTGCTCAGGGGGTCATCGGTGATAGTTATGGGCAGCCGTGTCTCCTCCCGCAGCAGGACATCGAGGTTCTTTAGGAGGGCCCCGCCGCCGGTTAAGACGATGCCTTTGTCTACCACATCAGCGGACAGCTCAGGCGGGGTCTGCTCTAGGGCAATCCTGACTGTCTCGACAATAGTCTCCACCTGCTCGGATATGGCCTTTCTGATCTCCTCTGAGTCGATGGTCAGTATCTTCGGTATGCCGGTGACCAGGTCCCTGCCCTTCACCTCTATATACTCCGGTTCATCTGTTGGGTATGCATTGCCAATGGTGACCTTGATCAGCTCGGCTGTCTGAAGACCAATCAAGAGGTTATATTTCCTCTTGATGTACTGGAGGATGGCCTCGTCCATCTTATCACCAGCCACCCTGACTGACCGTGAGTAGACAATCCCAGCCAAGGATATGACAGCCACCTCTGTGGTGCCTCCCCCTATATCAACGACGATATTGCTCGTGGGTTCGGTGATCGGTAGATCGGCCCCTATGGCAGCAGCCATGGGTTCCTCAATCAGAAAGACCTCCCTGGCCCCGGCGGATTCGGCAGACTCCCGCACCGCCCGCTTTTCAACCTGGGTTACCCCGGAGGGCACCGATATGATGATCCGGGGCCTCACCAGGGATCTCCTGTTGTGAACTCTCCTGATAAAGTATCTGAGCATGGTCTCGGTAATGTCGAAATCAGCAATGACCCCATCCTTCATGGGCCTGGTTGCCACGATATCCCCTGGCGTTCGGCCCAGCATGGTCTTCGCCTCTTTTCCAACGGCCAGTATCTTGTGTCCCCTGTGCCCCACCTTTTTCAACGCCACCACAGAGGGCTCGTTCAAGACGATTCCCCTGCCCTTGACATAGACCAAGGTGTTGGCCGTCCCCAGGTCAATGGCGAGGTCATTGGAAAACAAGCCAAGTAGCGGGTCTAATAACATGGGCGTCTCCTTTTCCAGAATGGTTATTTCTAGATATATGCTAGATTAATGATTTTTCGAAGATTTATCAAACATAAAATAGCCCTCATCTGCTCTTTTAAAGGCTCCATGGGGAATTACGGTCTAATTACCGTCCGCTCCTTTGATCTTGACAACTTGATTATGCTATGATTAAAAAACAAACAATTCTCAATCGAAAGCTGTAATCGATGAAACGAACTTTTCAGCCAAGCAACATAAAAAGATCTCGCGTGCATGGGTTTCGGGCCAGAATGAGCAGCAAAGGCGGTAGAAGGGCGCTACAACGAAGGAGGGCAAAGGGCCGCAAAAGGTTGACTGTCTGAAGATGGGACTATGCACCTTTGGAAAAGAGGAAAGGATAGTCAGGAGAAAGGACTTCATTGACCTGAATCTCCGCGGAAAAAGATACCTTACGAAGCACTTTGTCATTGTCCTTCGAAAAAACGGGAGGCATATTACCAGACTGGGCATAAATGTGGGTAAACGGGTTGGGGGCTCTGTAGAAAGAAATAGGATTAAGCGAATGGTAAGGGAATTCTTCAGGCTCAATAAACAAGGGATTCCGAAAGGGTACGATATTATGATCGTCGCTTTAGAACAAGGCGATGAAGTCTCCTTCTCCAGGGTAAATGAGGAGTTAGGAGATCTGCTATTAAAAGATGCCGACCTCTTTTCTTAGACCCAGAACCTATATCCTCGCCCTCATAAGGCTCTATCAGCTGGCAGTTTCACCCCTTCTGCCAGGCTCATGTCGTTTTGTACCCACGTGTTCAGCCTATGCCTCCCTTGCCATTAGCAAATATGGTATACTCAAGGGAAGTGCCCTCGCCCTCATTAGGATTCTTAAGTGCCATCCGCTTCATCCAGGTGGCCATGATCCCCTCACGTAGACAATTAGAGGCCTTCCCATAGGTTATCCCGTTTTGCTTGCTAATTACCCGGCATTGGTTGATAATTTCAGCATTAGCTATTATAATTCATCTCGCTTTGAGGTAGGGATTTGCCCATGGATAAAAGGACCCTGTTGGCAGTAGGTTTATCATTTCTCGTCTTTCTTGTCTGGCAAATTGTGTATGCTCCAAAGTCAACAGAGAGACCAAGTGAACAACAGGAAACACCAAAAGAGGAAGTTCAGCCGCCTGTACAAGAGAGGCAGATACCTTTGGGCCCAAAACGGGACCTTATGGTAGAGGCAGAAAGAGATACCAAAGACATCAAAGTGGAAACAGAACTCTATTCAGCTGTTTTTTCTG
>JABXJZ010000199.1 GCA_013375335.1 Desulfobacterales bacterium | reverse complement strand
ACCTGAGAAACTACCCATACTTCAAGGCCTTGATGCCTCTGTTCATATCAGGTATGCACGCTAACTACGCAGATCCACATCCATTCTTCTTCGACTTCATGCACAGCAACGGAAACTTTGCATACTTCCAGAGCTACTACAGCTCAACAGTTGACGCGTTAATCGAGGCGGAGATAACTATGCCGGTAAGAGCCCACAGATACGACGCGTTCGAAGAGCTTATGTACATGTTCGAATCCGAACTCCCATGCCTTCCGCTGGTTCAGGTGGAGGGATTGCACTGGGAGAGGACATGGGTTCAAGGATGGTACCACAACGCAATAGCTGAATTGAACTTCTACTATCTATGGAAAGGCTTAGACGGCGACATCAACGGCGACGGAATCGTTGACGAATATGACAACCCTGACATGAGCGAATCTTGGTATCCTGGCCCACCCGTTGGGCCCTCAGGTTACGACCGCCGCGCTGACATCTACCCGCAGATGCCAACAGTCGCAGATCCAGAAACGGTTGACATAGTAGACGTCACAGAATGCGCCTCCTTCTGGGAAGACGAGATACCATAATGAGGTGAAAAGAGTGAGAGTGAAAAATCTGAAAAAGTTCCTGTTGCTCACCATCGGAGCGCTCTTTGTCTTAAGCTTAGTAACCATGCCGACTCTAGCTACCGTTGAAACCACACTTGGTTGCCCTGAAGTCATGGAGCCTTACGATCCAATGGATGCCTTCTCTGTCGACATCACCGTGTCTCATGTTGAAAAACTGTATGGCTTCGAGTTCGTCTTGACCTTTGACCCATTCGTTTTGATGGCCATCGACTACAGCGCCTACGATCCCTTCATCGAAGAGTGGCCTTCTGAGATAGGCTGGGGCTACGTGTCTCTGGCCTTCGCTGCAGGACCAGATAATACGGATGGGCTCACAGCTTCGGGAATTGCACCAATAGCCAGAATCGACTTCGTGGTCATGGACTACGGGGTGTCTTCACTAAACCTACACGACACGACACTCAGCCAAGTTACCGATCTGGGCGCAGTGGTCATTTACCACGATGTTTCCGACGGTCTCTTCGCCAACGTAGAATACAGAGGCTGTGACCTCCAAGGGGCAAAGGCAGAACACCGTACGTGGATTGCGTCAAAGGACGCGGACAACACCCTATACGGCAGAGTAAAGAACCACGGAACTGCATCCACGGTCGCCCTTGTTGAATTCACTGTACGCAGCGAAGACGGAATGTGGGCGAGAACCTTTGCGACAGCTCCAGAGTTACTGGCGCCCGATCAGACGAAAAGCCTGTCATTGACTGTACTTACAGGCGATCTCGTCGGAAAAGGAACATATTTCGTGTCAGCGGTGTGCTATTACGACGTAGACGGCGATAGCACCGTAGACATTTCAGGAAGGCACACGCGCGCATTCAGCTTCACGCTGCTCTAAGTGATTCAAAACAAGCCAACGACACCCATACCCCCCCTTTTTTATGTAAATATATTATGAGTATTAGAGGAGAAAAGGTGATACATCATATGAGCCATAAAGTAACCTCCATACTATTAACGGCGTCAATCTTGTCAATTTCTATATGGATGATGATCAGGCCACTGTCAGGTGACACACGACTAACTACACACGGGAGTGACGACTGGTTTCCATCCATCACCCAGACAAGCGATGGAAAAATATGGGTTGTCTGGCAATCGCCTAGAACCGGAAATGCCAGTCTCATCCACAAAACTTACAACGGTACATCATGGTCGCCTGAAACACCGCTAACCAACGATACAAGCCAAAATGGACATCCATCGATCATGCAGACCAGTGACGAAAGAATCTGGGTTGTTTGGACATCTAGTCGAACCGGAAACTACGATCTTTTCTATAAGATTTCGTCTGACGGTGGCTCTTCGTGGTCTCCCGAAGCGCCGTTAACCACCGATCCCAACGACGATGAGTATCCTTCGATTGTTCAGGCTGTTGATGGAAACATCTGGGTTGTCTGGACGTCTAACCGTACTGGAAACGATGACATATTCTACAAGAAAGGGTTGACCGAAACGGAGCTAACTGACGCGGAAGCCACGCCGTTAACCACCGATCCCAACGGAGATATGTATCCTTCGATTGTTCAGGCTGTTGATGGAAACATCTGGGTTGTTTGGACATCTGACCAGACTGGAAACGATGATCTTTTCTATAAGATTTCGTTTGGCGGTGGCTCTTCGTGGTCTCCCGAAGCGCCGTTAACCACCCATCCAGACTCTGATTCGCATCCATCAGTTATGCAAGCCAGCGATGGGAATATATGGGTTGCTTGGGAATCGGACAGGAATGCCCAATGGGACATCTACTTTAAGGTCTCTGATGGATTATCGTGGTCACCTGAAAACTATGTCACGTGGCACATGGCTAACGACGTCACACCGTCGATTTTTCAAGCCGAGAATGGAACCATATTGTTGGTGTGGGCGTCTGATCCTGAGAGCAATTTTGACATTTATTCCAAGTTTGTGATTCCCGACATGGCCATAAAAAAAGTCACGATCTCTTCAACAGTAGTGAGTCCGGGTGAGTCAGTCGATATTCACGTTTATGTTCAGAATGCAGGGACGGTCGGCGCAACTTTCCAAGTCACCGCCTACTACAACGAGACCTCCATCGGAACCCAAAATAAGACGTCGTTTCCTAGCGGTATACCCCTCCCTGTTACCTTCACGTGGGACACTACAGGTTTCTCCTATGGATATTACAACATCTCAGCAACTGTAAGCACATCTTTAGGCGAAACCAATCTCACAAACAATTCCTTCACCGGTGATATTGTTACGGTGACTATTCCAGGCGACGTCAACTGCGACGGATGGGTTGATATATATGACGCAGCTTTCATAAGCTCCCACTGGTATCCTGGCCCGCCTATTGGACCATTAGGCTACGATCCAAACGCCGACATCAACAACGACGGAAACGTCGACATTGTAGATGTGACACTACTCGCCGCCAACTGGGAGAAATCTTGGTGGGAATAATTCGGATCAAGCATAATCGCCGACAAGCTCTAATATTGGTGTAAGGTAAAATATAGTCAAGATTGATAAAAACTGGGAGGACCCCTTAATTGCATGTTAGAGACAGAAAAAAACAAACATTATGGATATTCCTCGTAATCCTAGTGGCAAATAGTATACTGAGTGAAGAAGCAACCGCTGCCGCCGTTACAACGCTTTCAGCCCCCACCATTACAGACCCAGCCTTGGCACCAGGAAAGTCCTTCTCCATCGACATCACCGTGGCTGACATTGAAGACATGTTTGCCTTCCAGCTCATCTTGGTCTTTGACCCAGCCGTTTTGATGGCCACCAGCTTCAGCTCCTACGATCCTTTCACCGAAGAGTGGCCTTCAGAGATAGGTCTAGACTACGTGGCGGTGGCTTACAGTATAAAGTTCGATGATCCTGACAGGCTCACAACCGTTGACCCAGAGCCGATACTCAAGATTGACTTCGCCGTCAGCGCGTTCGGTGCGTCTCTTCTAGTCCTAAACAAATCAATACTCACCAGAACCACCCCCCTAGGCGCACAGATTATTTCCCACAGAGCGGTTGACGGCTACTTTACCAATCTTAAGGTTGCGAGTTCCGTGAATCCTCAAACAAGCACAGGGACAATCGGCGATACATTCTCCGTCAACATCACCGTCGCTGAAGTGGATGAAATGTGGGGTTACCAGTTCGTCCTAGGCTATGACCCAACCGTTGTGAATGCCACAGGCTTTGCCTCCTACGCCCCGTTCACCAGTCTG
>JABXJZ010000198.1 GCA_013375335.1 Desulfobacterales bacterium | reverse complement strand
GCAGAGTCTTTCGGAAGGCATCATAGTTGGTGAGGTTCTTCTTCTTCATTGCACCGGTCACATTCGGGAACAGGTAAAACGTGGCGTTCGGCCGGAAACAATGCACGCCGTCAATGGAGTTGAGGATGTCCACTGCTGTATCGCGGCGCTCCTTGAGGGTTGCCAAAATCTGCTTTGCCTCCGTTTGGTCTCCGGTGAGCCCTTCAATGGCAGCGTACTGGATGAAGTGGTTCGAGCAGGATTCGTCGTTGACGTTAAGCTTGGTGATGACGTCGATGATCTCCTTCGGTCCGATGGCAGCGCCAAGACGCCATCCGGTCATTGCAAACTTCTTGGAGAAGGTGTAGAGGATCACGCACCGCTTGGCCATACCAGGCAAGGATGCCAACGAGGAGCTCTTACCCTCATAACGAATGTCGAAGTAGGCCTCGTCACAGAGGACGTAGAGGTCGTGCTTGAGGACCAATTCGGCAAGCCTTTCAAGCTCGGCGAAGGAGCACTCTGCCCCGGTTGGGTTCTGCAGGTCGTTGAGCACCAGCAGCTTTGTGCGTGGCGTGATCTGTCCCTCGATAGCGTCCATGTCCAGCTCAAAGTTTTCCTTGCCCTCGATATAGCCGTATGGCACGCCCTTGCCGCCTTGGAACTCAATCTGCGACTCGTAAATCGGATAGCCCGGATTGGGATAAAGCACCTCGTCGTCGGGGTTCATAAGGGCCAGAAAGAATTTGTTGATGGTCGGCTTGCCGCCCGGCTGGATGGTCACGTTTTCCATGGTGTAGCTGAGACCGCGGGAGGCACTGACGTCGGCGGCCAGGGTCTCACGCAATTGTGGGATGCCCGCGTTAGGGCAGTAGCCGGTCTTGCCGTCCTTCATGGCCTTTATGGCTGCCTCAACGATATTGGCCGGTGTGGGGATGTTCATGTCACCCAGGTGAAACGGATATACCTTGTTTCCTTGAGCGGCGAATGCAGCCGCCTCAGCGGAGACTGCAAAGGCCGTTTCCGTTCCCAGACGGGATACTCTTTCTGCGATCCTCATTATCCCTCCTCCTTTCTAGCCTGTCTTGGCAGAAGGTCTGAGCTTAGCGGGTGTATAGGGAAAAACTTAGTTGTTTCGCGTTTACGATACTCGGCGCCGCCTTGGGGGGGTCCCCCCTTAGAAACGGCGAAACATCCTGATCGTGCCAGGCGGGATATCCCTTCAGGATTCCCGCCACGTTGCTGGCCGCCAGGGTGGCCATGCCCTCCCGCGTCCAGATGGTCGCCGAGGCGATATGGGGCACGATAACCACGTTGTCCAGCTTGCTCAACCCAGGCTTCATCTCCGGCTCGTCCTCAAACACATCGAGTCCAACCCGGAAGTTCGGATGCTTCTGGCAGTGAGCAATAAGGGCCGTCTCGTCGATCACCTGCCCGCGACTCGTATTAACCAGAATGGCATTGTCCTTCATGAGGGCCAATCGCTCTGCATTGATCAGGTGGTGTGTGGTCTCGTCGAGCACGGGGTGTAGGCTGACTAGATCCGCCTCCCGGAGTAGCTCCTCCACGCTCTCCGCACGCCTGTAGGATACAGGTTTTTCCCCCTGTGCCTTCAAGAGCTGCCCGTAGGCTGCGATATACTCCTCCAGGGCTTTGTTCTGGCGAATATCGTAGTAGATCACGTTCATCTTATGCCCTTCGGCCATCATGCGGGCGTAGGCTGTACCGATGCGTCCTGCGCCGATGACGCCCACCGTCTTGTGCCAGAAGAGCTCCCCCAGGAAGAGCGTAGGCAACCAGCTCTTATAGTGGCCCCCGCGCATAAACTTGTCGGCCTCAACGACCCGCCGCGCTGCCGCGAAGGTCAGCGCAACGGCCAGCTCCGCTGTGGTTTCTGTCAAAACGCCCGGCGTATTTCCCACTGGAATGCCGTGTTTTGTGGCCGCATCGACATCTACATTGTTGTAGCCGACGGCGTAGTTGCTGTAGGCCTTGCCTCCTGCAGCTTTAAAGGCGGCGAAGAGCCTCTCCCCCCAATCCTCTGTGAGCTGCCCGATGGCCCCGTCACACTGATCCCCAATCGCCGCTTCGATCTCCTCCACACTTAAAATGTCCGTGGATGTACAGATCTCCACCTTGCAGTCGGCCTGGGCCAGGATCTCAAACCACCGGTCTCCGGGGAGCTCCTTGGTGACGACCACACGGTTGCTCCCGGAGGGGTTGTGACTCCTCCATTTCTTGTCGCTCAAGGTAAGGCCCTCCTTTCAGATTTGTTTTTTATGATTAAAGTTGATGTTTTGTCAATATTTTTCAATTATTTTGTCATTCAAGAATTAAAAGTGAACCGATTTTACAATATTTAAAGTTTAGAGGTGAATAAGGAGGCTGACTAATCACTGAAACTTGAGGAGTAGCATAGGGTTATCCAGACATTTTTTTATGAGCGGTGTGATAGGCTTCAAGAAGTATGACACGTTACCTTTATTATGAGAATCTTAAGGTCAATAGCCCTGCTTCACATTTTGGCTATTCAGAATGCCATTGGGGCATGTGTGCCTTGTCCATCTCATCAAGATACTCAGGAAAAAACTTCTCGTAGAAGCCAATATCCAGATGGTGGATTTGTGCAAGAATAGGAATGAACATCGCATCGTGGTATTTTGGTATTCTGCCATACGTTTCATATACATAACTACAGTATGACTTCGTGACATCTACAATTGTCTCATACATATTGGGTTTAGGAAGGCGATAGCCATTTTCCCCATATATTCCCCCGGCACCCCACTTCATATCTGCTATCTCCTCGACGGCCTTTTCCACTGTTCTGTATGGTGGACAATATCCCTCCAAAATGCCATCTATTCCTACTGGATTAACAGTTGCCTGAGGAGATGGTTCTGTCTTGATCTGCTCGAAACGCATGTTTAATGACCTCATTACCGTTGGAAGATCGATAGTATGCATCATGAAGGAGCCAAGTCCCATAGCAGATGCTGCAAGGGATAAGTTCTGCATTGCCATTCCAGCTTCGAGATTGCATAACCAAGGTAACATGCCCTCATACTGAGCTATGGTCATACGGTTACCATTTAAGAATCCATCATCAATCCATTTGCCAATTCCTGCAGGCTGATTCTTGACTTCATCCCACAACTGCCATCTAAATTGTGCTAAGCCTGTGAACAACAAATTGATATACTCTCTCGTTGTATCAGCAATTGGTGTGAACAGAGTAGTTCCAGGTAAATTTACCATGCTCTCGAATGCTGAACCGATCGCCTCACGAGGAATGTCTAATCTCCCATCTTTCAGTTTTATGGTATTCTTTTCATAATCCTCACGTATTTTCTTTCTATCTTCTAGAGTACTGATCCTGACTCGCTTTTTCGGAATGATCTCCTCCGTAGTATCAGTTTTGTAGTAAAAGACACCCTCATCATTGGTAAAAAATAGGTGTAAGGTAAGGGAGGCGCAGGGACTTGCGGCAGTTCTGCCAATAACGGTCAAATGACCCAAGAGATGTCTAATCTCCTCTACTGTCACCCCTGTAATCCCAGTGGTAGCAAAGCATAATAACGCTGTTTCCAAGTCATTGAGTGGAACTGGTTGCTCTTTAGAACTATAGTTAAGGCCAGCACGCCTCGAGAGCAATTTTGCCCCTTTAGGAAACCTCCGTGTCCTCCTCCGATACATAGTTCTAAATAGGGGCGCATCAAAATCGATAGACATATATTTCACCTCACCTTAAAACGTTCATCTTTATCCTTTTTCACAAAACTCCTTGAAGATTTGCTGAATAATCCCTACACCTTTTACCATGTCT
>JABXJZ010000524.1 GCA_013375335.1 Desulfobacterales bacterium | reverse complement strand
GAGAGGAAGAAGAAAGGGATTATCACACCGGACAGTATGGCTGTCGGCATAGCCAGAGCAGGATCTGAAGATCCTCTCGTAAAAGCTGACCGCGTAAAGAATCTTCTGCGTTTCGATTACGGTCAGCCTCCCCACTCGCTCATTATCCCAGCTCAGCATCTGCACTTCATGGAGGCTGAAGCTTTGATCACCCTTGCGGGTGCGCCGGATGATACAAAGAGGATAGTTGAATGATGTTGGATGAATTGGCGTCAAGATATATTCTAAAGGCTGACAGGGTTTTCGATACGATCAAGGTTCCGGAGGAAGCGATATCAATCAACGCTGAAAATGTCAAGGAGGTTGTCGAAGAAGCGAAAAGGTACCTAGAAGATGCAAAGTTTTATCTTGAAAAGAGAAGACTTGAGACAAGTCTCGCATCTGTTGCCTACTGTGAGGGGTTGCTGGATGCTTTGCGGCTGATGGGGCTCGTAAATTTCTCATGGTAGGAGGCTCCGAAATGAAAAGTGAAAGGAAGGTTGTGCTCGCCGCTGGGACGTTCGACCTGCTTCATTATGGGCATGTCTACCACCTAGCCGAGGCGAAGAAGGCTGGGGGTGAACAGGCAAAACTTGTGGTTGTCGTTGCAAGGGATAGCGTCGTTGAAAAAAGGAAGGGGACTAAGCCGATCGTCCCCGAAGAGCAGCGGAGAGCAGTCGTCGAAGCTTTGAAGGTCGTCGATGAAGCCATACTCGGACCTGGACTTGAGGAGATGGATATGCAGAGCATTATCGAATCGGTCAGGCCCGACATAGTAGCTGTAGGCTACGACCGTAGGGACATCGAGGACGATCTACGCAGACTCGTGGCCGAGAAGGGGCTTCGGATCCAGATAGTGAGAATTGGAAGGTTCGGCGGGAAAGACCTCAGCACATCCAGGATAAAACGGAGAATATTAGAGAGATATCGAAGC
>JABXJZ010000197.1 GCA_013375335.1 Desulfobacterales bacterium | reverse complement strand
TAGCATCCATTTTTGACTTAAGTCAAGGCAGGGGATGAGGGTAGCGTGTAGGATTCCCACAAATTCAGGCCTGAAAGGGGGAAGGATCATGGATATCAAGCACTTGAGGGACTTGCTGGGGCAAGTGCAAAGTGGCCGCATGAATCTGGACGCTGTCATAGATGAGCTCAGAAAGCTCCCCTTCCAGGATCTGGGCTACGCCAAAATTGACAACCACCGCTCCATCCGAAAAGGTGTGCCCGAGGTCATCTTCTGCCAGGGGAAGACAATTGAGCAGATCAGGGGGATCGTGAAGGGAATGTCCAAGAGTCACCAGAACATCATGGCTACCCGGGCCAGCCACGAGGTATTCGAGGGGATCCAGAAGGTTTCGGGGCAGTGCCACTACTACGAGAAGGCCCAAATTGTCGTCATCAGGCCCCGGCCAGTTGAAAAGGTGGGAAAGATCGCTGTCATCAGTGCTGGCACCTCTGATATCCCTGTTGCCGAGGAGGCAGCTGGGACCGCGGAGGTGCTGGGGAATCGGGTGACCAGGATCTACGATGTGGGAGTAGCTGGGATCCACCGCCTCCTCCATGCCACATCTGACCTCCTCCATGCCCATGTAGCGGTCGTTGTCGCGGGCATGGAAGGGGCCCTTGCCAGTGTCGTGGGAGGGCTGGTGGCCTGTCCCGTCATTGGGGTTCCCACGAGCGTCGGCTATGGTGCAAGCTTCGGGGGCATCGCCGCCCTGCTCACCATGCTCAATAGCTGTGCCTCCGGGGTGTCGGTGGTCAATATCGACAATGGCTTTGGGGCAGGCTATCAGGCCAGCCTCATCAACAAGGCGGCTGCGAGGCGAGCAGGGGAGGAGTTAGTCGAGGAGGAAAGACTCTCATCGGTTAAGGGTTATTGATTGGCACCGTGTTAGCTTTGAGGAAACCATGAAGGTTGCCTGTCTTCAACGGAAAACTGACAGTCGAAAGGGGAACTGAAATGAAATGCCCGGGACAGGATACCCGTTATTGGAGGCCTGGGGCCATTTTTGAGGTCAGATGTCCCAAGTGCGGTAATGAAGTTGAGTTTTTTAAGGATGATACAACCCGTACTTGTAAAAAATGCGGTCACCGTTTTTTGAACCCCCGTATGGATTTTGGCTGCGCCTCATACTGTCAGTATGCCGAGCAGTGCATAGGGAACCTTCCTCCAGAACTCATAGCCAAGAGAGAAGACCTACTAAAGGACCGGGTGGCTGTTGAGATGAAACGCTATTTTAAACAGGATTTCAAACGGATCGGCCGTGCAGTGCGGGTCGCCAGATATGCCGAGCAGATAGGGAAGGAGGAACGGGGCAACCTGGCAGTAATTTTGACAGCGGCTTATCTGCAGGATATCGGCATTGAAGAAGCGCAGGGGAAACATGAGAGTACTGCTGCCAGGTACCAGAAGGAAGAAGGTCCACCGGTGGCAAGGGAGATATTGATGAGAGTGGGGGCCAGGGAGGAGTTGATTGAAGAGGTATGCGATATCATAGCACATCACGACCATCCAGGAGCCCAAGAGACTATCAACTTCAAGGTGGTCTATGATGCGGATATGCTGGTCAACCTGGAGGAAGAGCAGAAGGATACCACCATAGGGCCTGAGAAGTTGGCCAGCATTATTGAGAAATCCTTTAAAACTGAGAGCGGCCGAAATCTCGCGAAGAGTGTTCTTTTGAAGAGGGGAGATTGATATGGAGAAGATCATGCAAATCAAAAGAAAGATCATAAAAATCGATGAAGAGCTCTGCAATGGATGCGGGCAGTGTGTGCCCTCATGTGCAGAAGGAGCTATCCAGATTGTGGATGGAAAGGCAAGACTTGTTGAGGACAAATACTGTGATGGTCTGGGTGCCTGCCTGGAAGAATGTCCCACAGGGGCCCTCACAATAGTGGAGCGTGAAGCGGATGAGTTTGATGAGGAGGCTGTAGAAGAATACCTTCATTCAAAAGGCCAGGAAAAGAGATCCGAAGGAAGGATCATGGCCTGCGGATGTCCTTCCACCCACATACAGTCCTTTGTTCAACCTGCATCTTGCCAGGAAACAAATGAGGCGGATCTTCTGGTGGGGGCAGTTTCCACACTCAGCCACTGGCCTGTACAGATCAGATTGGTACCGCCCACTGCGCCATTTCTAAGAGGGGCAGACCTCCTCGTGGCGGCAGACTGTACGCCCATAGCATATCCCAATTTTCACCGGGATTTCCTCAAAGGAAGGGCTGTCATGGTGGGGTGTCCAAAATTCGATGACGCGGGGGAGTACATCCAGAAGTTCGCCGAGATCTTCATTAAGGCTGAAATAAAAAGCGTCATGGTGGTTGTCATGGAGGTGCCCTGCTGTCAAGGCCTGCCCCTTATCGTTGAGAAGGGAATAAAGATGGCAGGCAGGAGAATTCCCCTTGAAAAAGTAGTAATCAGCTCACGGGGTGACGTCCTGGGTAAGGAGAAATTGGCCGCTTAAGATCACCTGCTCCATCAGAGACAAGCCTTCGAGGCTTCGTATTGGCATTTTCACGTGACCTCGTTTCATGCTCCGCTCCTGAAGCCTTAGGTTAGAGAAGATGAATTGAAGCGCTCAATGTCCATGCCTCCGATATTTGAAACACAAATCATCACGGAAGCTCATCAAATCACGCCGGCTTAATGACCAAGATGTTGTGGTTTCCTGCCAAAAACTAGCATATTATAGGGGAAAGGCCATTTTTGCCTGCCCTTTGACAAGGTGGTTTGAGAAAGTCTAATTACCAATGAAAGCCCGCCAACACTCCAAGATGTCCTCCTCCTGCATCAGCATCGACGTCGAATAGAGTTACCTCTGCTGTTGAAAAGGCTGCCTCCAGACCGATATTGAAGTGATCCGCCAGTGTCCAATAGACACCTCCTCCAAACCAAATGCCGAGCGCATTATCAGAGTCCGATACTGTGATCCCAAGAGCTGTGCCTGTGTATTCCGCACTGATACAGGAAATCCCACCACCGATAAACGGACGTGTATGTGGAAATGTGTCCCATATCTTTCGAACTCCAAGGTTTAGCTCTGAGGTCTCCCCCTCAATATCGAATTCGACAGTTCCTAACAGTGGATCAAACATGAGCGCAGTCTCCTCACCGCTTGAAGACAAATAGTCAATCACAATGCTCACTGGCCAGCCTTGCTGCTTAAAGTCAACCTTTATGCCGAATTCCTCTTGCTCTTCAACAGGCTCCCATTCGTCCTCATCAAGAACCTTGGCTCCCAAGAAGACATTGAGATTCCCTGTCCAATCATCACAGATTGCCAAGTTGGGAGTTGATAACAGGAAATATGCAATAATCAATACCGTTATTTTTTTCATCTTTTGCGAAGACTTTCTATTTTCGACTTGAGACCGAGACCGACTTTCCCTTGAAACCTCTGGTTGCTCCGAGGTATCCGCGGCGCTTTCCGAGGCTGCAGTCGTCCCTGGCTCTCCCTCCTTATTTGCTTTATTCCAGAATAAGAAGAGTCCATTAGGCGCGATTTAGAGCTGACTGAGCGCTGAGATTCTTGATGCTTCCTCACAATGGTATGATGATTCGGCAGTAACTGCACTCGTTGTTTCTCTACTCGTACTTGTCGCTCCTTTAGCCACCTACGAAACAGACCGCTCTTTATTGCTGGTGGATCGTCCGGGTCACAATCATAAACAAGTGGGTATCTCCTTGGCCCCCACCAAGGATAGCAACAATGAACCCGGCCATAAGTACAGAACCATGGTCGCCAGGTAGTCCAGTAGCAGCCACATGGATACCAAGGATAGCACCAGGCATGGTATGGGGCAT
>JABXJZ010000026.1 GCA_013375335.1 Desulfobacterales bacterium | reverse complement strand
GATGAAGCCTTACCTTTTTGGGGCCAGAAATGGAATCTATATTATAGATCTGCAAACGACGGGTAAATTGTTAAAAGAGTCCTACGGCTTTATTGTAAAGGCCGTATCAGATGGCGGGTCTGTCTTGTTCGTGGGCACAAAAAAGCAGGCCCAGGATTCGATTGTAGAAGAGGCTGAGCGATGTGGTATGTTTCACGTGTGCAATAGGTGGCTGGGCGGTACGCTTACGAATTTTCAAACCATTAGAAAGAGCATCGATCGGCTTAAGGAGCTCGAGGAGATGAAAAAAGACGGAAGTTTCAGCCGCTATACAAAAAAAGAGGGAATGAGGATGGAAAAGGAGCTGACGAAGTTGGAAAGGAGCCTGGGCGGCATAAAGGATATGGACGAACTTCCCTCTGCCCTCTTTATTGTTGATATAAGAAAGGAGAAAATCGCAGTAAACGAAGGAAAGAAACTGGGAATCCCCATAGTTGCTGTTGTAGATTCAAATGGGGATCCCGAAGATATTGACTACGTTATTCCAGGTAATGATGATGCTATAAGATCCATCAAGCTGTTGACCTCCATTATTGCTGATGCCTGTATTGAAGGGCATCGGCAGAGAGAGGAGAGGCTAAGGGCGGAGGAAGAGCTTGAGGTCGAGAAAGAGGCCGAATTGGAGGAGATCGCCGAAGAGCTCAAACCCGCAGAGGAGAAAACGGGAGGGCCTGAAGTCATCGTAATACCCAAAAAACAGAAGGCCGCTAAATCCACTGAGGTTGAGGACCAGGACGAGATTCAACCTGAGCAGTAAGAGGGGAGAAGACGGAGTGAAAACATCAACTCAACTGGTAAAGGAACTAAGAGAGAGGACTGCTGTGGGGATAATGGATTGCAAGAATGCCATCCAAGAAGCAGACGGAGATATTAACAAGGCCGTTGAGATACTAAGAAAAAAGGGGGTAGCAAAGGCCCAAAAGAGGGAGGGCAGGGCTGCTTCAGAGGGCCAAATCCAGTCTTATGTGCACATGGGTGGAAAAATCGGTGTTCTTGTGGAGGTAAATTGTGAAACCGACTTCAGCGCCAAAACAGACGATTTTACACATTTCACCAAGAATCTGGCTATGCATATAGCCGCAATGAACCCAGTGGCTATCTCCCCTGAAGATCTCCCTCCGGAGATAGTGGAAAGAGAGAAGGAGATATACAGGGCTCAAGCCATTGACTCAGGCAAAGGGGGAAAGGTGGTAGAGAGAATTGTCGAGGGAAGATTAAAGAGATTCTTCTCCGAGGTCTGTCTGCTCAATCAATCCTATGTAAGAGATCCCAATATGACTGTTCAAGACCTCCTTAATGAACTGAAGGCAAAAACTGGCGAAAACATTATTATCAAGAGGTTCATCAGGTTCCAATTAGGGGAAACCGACGATAACCCATAACCTATATAACCATAACCATGCCGGTATCTCCTAAATCCCCGCGTTTCAGCAGGATCCTCTTGAAACTGAGTGGCGAATCCCTCATGGGGGACAAGGGTAGTGGCATAAACCTCCCGCATCTCACGGATATCGCCTCTGAAATCCACTCAGCCCATAACCTTGGCATACAGATAGCCATCGTAATCGGTGGTGGCAATATCTTCAGGGGAACGAAATCCTCTGAATACAGCATTGGAAGGGTGACGGCTGACTATATGGGGATGTTGGCCACTGTGATAAATGCGCTCGCCTTAAAGGAAGCGCTCGATACAGTTGGTTCAGCAGCAACTGTTATGACCGCCCTGGAAATAGGTAATGTAGTAGAATCATATCGAAGGGAACCTGCTCTGAGGCATTTAGATCACGGCGGGATTGTAATCTTTGCAGGAGGGACTGGAAACCCCTGCTTCACTACCGACACAGCGGCCACCCTGAGGGCTACCGAGATCAATGCTCAGGCTATTCTGAAGGCTACCCACGTAGATGGTGTCTATGATCGGGATCCGGCCAAGGAGCCAGGTGCCAGACTATTCCGCAGGATTAGCTACGAACAGGTACTGAAAGACAAGCTCAGGATCATTGATCTCACTGCCATATCTATGGCTATGGAGCAGCAGATCCCCATTATTGTCTTTAATATCCGTAAGAGGGGAAATATAGAGAGGATCGTCTCTGGGCATGACGTGGGGACCTTAATAGCAGGAGAAGGCCATGAAAGATGAGATCCTATCAGAGATGAGCCAAAACATGGGAAAGACCGTTGACGCCCTCAATCGGGAATTCAAGAAGATGAGAACTGGAAGGGCATCGGCATCCATACTCGACGGTCTAAAGATTGAATGTTACGGAACCCAGATGCACTTGAATCAAATAGCCTCTATTAGTAGCTCAGAAGGTAGGCTGCTGACTATCCAACCGTGGGATCAATCCATCTTAGAGAACATCGAGAAGGGCATACTGAAATCCGGACTGGGACTCACACCTATGAATGATGGAAAAGTCATCAGGATCTCAATACCTCCCCTGACAGAGGAGAGGAGGAAGGAGCTTGCCAAGGTGGCCAAGAAGATGGCCGAGGAGAGCAAGATAACCATCAGAAACCACCGACGCGAGGCCAATGAGATGCTAAAAGAGTTAAAAAACGAAGGTGAAATATCAGAAGACGAGATGTTTAACTACCAAGATAAAGTGCAAGAAATCACCGATGAATTCATTGGAAAGATAGATGGGATGAGAAAAGAAAAGGAAGATGAAATACTCCAATTTTAACGCTAACTGTCTTTGAAGCGATTCAATCACCCTCTCACATTCTGACTCCAGGCGCCTCAAATGGAACGATTAAACCCGGATAAATTACCCCAGCACGTCGCCATCATAATGGATGGTAACGGGCGATGGGCAAAGAAAAGAAACCTCAACAGGATCGCGGGCCACCAAAAGGGCATAGAATCGGTAAGAGACGTTGTCAGGACCAGCCGTGAATTAGGCATAAAATGGCTTACGCTCTATGCCTTTAGCGAGGAAAACTGGAGAAGGCCTAAATATGAGATAGACACCTTGATGGACCTCCTAAACCGATATCTTAAGGGCGAACTAAAGGAGATGCTCGATAATGGGATTAGGCTGGCATGCATTGGACAAACGGAAAAGCTTCCACAAGAGGTTCAAAGGACCCTCTGGCAAACAATAGAAAAGACTGCCCACAATAAGGAGATGACTCTCATCCTCGCCCTGAGCTATGGAGGAAGGCAGGAGATTGTCCAGTCAGTGAGAAACATGCTGGAAGACATTGAAAAAGGTAAACTAACTGTTAAGCAGATTACCGAGGAGCGTCTATCGAAGTATCTCTACACCGCTGGTATCCCATATCCAGATTTACTCATAAGGACAAGCGGGGAATACAGGATAAGTAACTTTCTCCTGTGGCAGATGGCCTATACAGAGATCTTTATCACCCCTACCCTCTGGCCAGACTTCCGCAGGGAGCGCTATCTTGAAGCCCTTCTCGACTATCAGAAACGGGAAAGACGTTTCGGCTACACTGGGGAGCAGATAATTCACCCAAAGCAAGAAAAGACACAACATAAATGACACTACATGCGAAGAGGGTGATAACTGCCCTTGTTGGCGTCCCCTTTCTATTCGGGATCATTTACTTCACTCCTTTCTGGGTCTTTACCATCCTGGTCCTGTTTGCTGCACTGGCGGGTTTGAATGAGTTCTATTCGATGATCAGACCCAAGGCAGCAAAAAAGGCTATCTACTCCAATTACCTGTTGACCGCCTTGCTGTTTTGCTCCCTCTTACGCGAAGGCATCCTCTACGTATCAGTATTTCCCCTTTTCGTAGTTCTGCCTTTGGCCTCGTTTATATCCAGCTATTCAATCCATTACCCTAAAATGGGTGATATTGGACAGGTCATTTTGGGGCCTTTTTATATATGCCTACCCCTGGCCTTTCTTGCGCTCATCTCAAGGCTCCCTCAGGGGAAGATGTGGGTTTTTTTCCTCCTGGCTGTTACCTTTGCTGGTGACACTTGTTCCTTCTATTGTGGGAGGCTTCTCGGAAGGCATAAGCTGACCCGGATAAGCCCTGGAAAGACCTGGGAGGGTTCTTTCGGCGGGTTAACGGCAAGCATAGTCAGCGCTGGTATCCTCGGTTACCTATTCTTTCCTCCTTTATCTATGGTATCCGTTATGGTATTAGGTGTAGCAATAGGGATCAGCGCGCAGGTTGGCGACCTAGCAGAATCCATGCTAAAACGAATTGCGAATGTCAAGGATAGCGGCAAGATTCTACCAGGACATGGGGGTATATTGGATAGAGTAGACGGTCTGCTCTTTGCAATCCCTGTCCTGTACGTATATTTGAGCTACTGAAACAAGGAGCCACCTGGCCTTGAAAAACATATGTCTTCTGGGCTCCACCGGTTATATAGGAATTAATTCGCTCAAGGTTATTAAGGGGAACCCGAATAGATACCGGATTATAGCGCTCGGCGCGGGAAGGAACATAGATCTCCTCTTAGATCAGATCAGGGAATTCAAACCACGTTTTGCAGCAGTACTCAGCGCGGAGCTGGCCAGGGAGCTGAAAACCAGGCTCAATAATAGAACAGGCACGGAGATCTTATACGGAACGGCAGGCTACATCGAGATAGCCACCCTTCCAGATGTACATATGACTATAGCAGCGATGACCGGATCCTCTGGGCTCCTTCCGACGTTCTCAGCCGTAACTGCCGGCAAGGATGTTGCCCTGGCCAATAAGGAGATATTGGTAGTAGCGGGATCTTTGCTCATGAGGGAGTCAAAGAAGGCGGGTGTGAACATATTCCCCATTGACAGCGAACACAGTGCCATTCAGCAATCTATCCAAGGACACAGGAGGGAAGACCTGAAGAGGATCATCTTGACAGGGTCCGGAGGGCCATTCAAGGATCTCCCCATAGAAAGGCTATCCAAGGTCACCCCACAAGAGGCGCTAAGGCACCCAAGATGGAGGATGGGCCGGAAGATAAGCATAGATTCAGCGACCATGTTGAATAAGGGGGTAGAGGCAATCGAGGCTAAATGGCTTTTTAACGTGGAGATGGACCAAATAGAGATCCTGCTCCATCCCCAAAGCATTATCCATTCCATGGTTGAGTATATGGATGGCTCTATCATCGCACAACTGGCCCCGGCAGACATGAGAATACCGATTGCTTACGCCCTCTCATACCCCAGACATCTTAGGGGGGAGCTGCCCTCATTAGACCTCCTGGAGATAGGGGCATTGAGTTTCGAAAGACCTGATACAAGGAGATTCAGATGTCTGGACTTGTCGCTTGCTGCTGGTAAAATAGGGCTGAGTATGCCAGCTGTGTTAAACGGGGCGGATGAAGTGGCTGTTAATGCCTTTTTGGAGGGAAAGATAGGTTTTCTGGACATCCCTCATGTTATTGAAGAGACTATGGAGAAACACGAAACCTTCCCTCTCGCCAGCATCGATGAAGCTATCGAGGCAGATCAATGGGCTCAATCACGGGCAAAGGAGATCTTGGAAGAAATGGTGGGTAATTGATGAGCACCCTTCTATACTATATCGTTCCCTTTATCATTGTGCTCGGTGTGCTGATCTTCTTCCATGAGTTCGGACATTTTCTCTTGGCCAAACTGTTCGACGTTATGGTCCTTAAGTTCTCCCTTGGCTTTGGCCCCAAGCTCATAGGAAAAAAAATAGGGGAAACCGAATATGTGATCTCAGCCTTTCCACTTGGCGGCTACGTTAAGTTGTTGGGTGAGGGCGATGACGAGGAAATAACTACAGAAGAGGCCCATCGATGCTTTTCTGCGCAGCCTGTAGGAAGCCGGCTTGCCATTGCGGCTGCTGGTCCCATCTTTAATTTCCTCCTGGCCTTCCTCCTTTTCAGTATGATCTATGTAATATCAGGTTACCCTATCATGACTGCCGAGGTTGGTCAGGTCAGACCCGATTCCCCTGCCTATAAAGCTGGTATACAAAAAGGTGATGTCATCGAATATATTGATGGCAAGAAGATCAATAGATGGCGTGACATAAGGAAATTCGTAGAAGAAAGCCCTGACAGGGGTCTACAAATGGTAATCATAAGGGCTGATAGGAGGATCTTAACGGTTGTCTTTCCTGAAGAGGAAACTGTGACAAACATCTTTGGCGAGGAGATTAAATCACCACTAATAGGGATCGTGGCTAGTGGAAGGATAAGGAAAGTCACCCTGGGCCCTCTGCAGGCAATCCAGGAGGGAGGGCGAAAGACCTGGGAAGTGACGGCCTTAACTGTCTTGACAATTGTCAAGCTATTTCAAGGTATCGTTCCCCTTAAGACGCTCGGCGGGCCTATCATGATCGGACAGCTAACAGGGGAAATAGCGAGGGAAAATCTCAGCTACCTCCTTCCCTTTATGGCTGTTATAAGTGTCAATCTCGCCATCTTAAATCTCCTTCCGGTACCAGTACTGGATGGGGGTATGATCCTTTTCCTTTTGATAGAGATTGCAATAAGGAAACCAATAAGCATTAGAAAAAGGGAGATGGCCCAGAAGATAGGTTTTTTCCTCCTCGTCCTCCTCATGGCCATTGTCTTTTACAATGATCTGTTAAGGATAATCACCAAATGAGTCTAAGAGCTTGAATCTCCTTTCCGTAAATACCTCTACAAGGCAATACAGCCTGGCGGTAATGAGGGATGAAATCCTCTTGGGTGAATATATCCTTCCGCCTGGGTCAAGTCACTTTGGTGATCTGATGCCGTCCCTCCATGACTTACTCATCAAGGTTGGACTGGGGCCTCAGGAACTCGACGGCTTGGTCGTTGCCTTGGGGCCAGGGAGCTTTACCGGCATTAGAATAGGCCTTTCTGTTGTTAAAGGACTCTCCCAATGCCTCAACATACCAGTAGTTGGGGTTCCCACACTCCACGCCATGGCGAGCCAGCTCCCTTACCTCAGAGAAGATATCTGCCCTCTTGTAACCTCACGAAAAGGGGAGGTATTCACTGCCTTATTTCGGTGGAGTTCAAAGGGCCGCTTATCGAGGATTAAACAGGATGTATGTGTCAGGATGAGCGACCTTAGGTCCATAGTCAAGGACAAGGCGATTTTCATAGGAAATGATCTCGCTAATCAAGGCCCAACCTTAAGACAACAACTCAGGGGGAAACCCTTATTAGCGCCTGCGCATCTCTGGAACCTCAAGGCCTCGTTCGTAGGTGCCCTGGGACTAAAAAGGCTTAAGAGAGGCCACTCGGACGATTTAAGCGAACTAGTCCCAATCTATCTAAGGGGAGCCGATATTCGCCTACCCACTATGAAGTCCACATGACATTCTTCTGCAGAGTTGGATATGTCAGATTGACAAATAACTGGATTTATACTAAACGCTAAGATCAAAAAGAGGACACTGAATCTCCTGCGGCGTGACGAATTGGACCGAAAGAGGATAAATAACAGGCTACCGGTCGTGCGGGAAGGAATTCCCTTCATCATTGCGGGCATGGGATTGACATCTGTCCCTTTGCTTCTCGACTGGGAACTGGCAGCCATTCCCCTGGCAGTGCTGACCTTGTTCACTGTCTATTTCTTTCGAGATCCAGACAGAACCCCGGTAAATGAAGAAAAGGCAGTCCTTACCCCAGCAGACGGAAAGGTGATATCAATAGAGGAGCTCAGCAAGGGAGACAACCGCCTCAAAGATAGGGCGATAAAGATCAGTATCTTCATGTCTATCTTTAGCGCCCACATCAACCGCATCCCCATTAGGGGTAGAATTACCCAGCTATCTTATCACCCGGGCAAGTTCTTTTCAGCCAACAGGGATAAGGCCTCTCTCTACAACGAGCATAATATGGTGACCCTCGAAACGAATGATAGGAAAAAAATCGTCTTGGTTCAGATCGCCGGGATCATCGCCAGGAGGGTCGTCTGTTGGGTTAAGAAAGGGGATTATGTAGAAACCGGTCAGAGATTTGGCCTCATCAGGTTTGGCTCACGCCTTGAAGTCTATATGCCACCTGATTGTAGGCTCGCTGTTACAAAAGGGGAAAGAGTTAAAGCTGGCCAAACAGTTATAGGGTACCTTGGGTAGCGTGAGAACAGGAAATAGATCAAAGAAGAGGAATAAAAGGGGAATATACATCCTTCCAAATCTATTTACCTCCTGCAGCCTGTTTGGTGGAGTCTATGCTATTATTGCCGCCATCCAAGGTAGATACGATGCAGCAGCCATTGCTATCCTGATTTCCGCTATATTTGATTGGTTAGACGGAAAGATTGCACGTTTTACCAACACAACCAGCCAGTTCGGTGTGGAGTTTGACTCCCTATCAGATCTGGTTGCCTTTGGTGTCGCCCCTGGACTGCTGGCCTTTGAGTGGTCCCTGAAACCATTTGGAAGATTTGGCTGGCTAGCAGTCTTTTTGTACATCATCTGCGGTGCCTTGAGGCTTGCCAGGTTCAATACCCAAAGAGACAATCTTGAATCTCGCCACTTTAAGGGATTACCTATCCCTGGGGCAGCCATCTTTATAGCCACGCTCGTGCTTTTCATAGATTCCCTGGGTGGCCTTGCTGAGAACAAATATACGATTATCATATGTGCCATCTATCTGCTGTCATTCCTCATGGTGAGCACCATCGATTATCTGAGTTTCAAAGAGCTGCAGCTCTTCAAACAGAGGCCCTTTAATGTCCTGGTAGCCACTATCCTCCTGTTTATCGTTGTGGCTTATAAGCCGGCCTTGATGTTGTTCTTTTTCTCTGCCATGTATGTTATATCAGGTCCTACAATAATGCTCTACCACCTCACGCGAAGGTATGCGAGGGCAGCTAACCCCTTAATCGATTCATCTCCCGGGAAAGAGAAAAAGACTTTAGAAGACTAGGTATGAAAATCCCCTTGTGGTCAATGGTTAGGAGGATAGAATCGTAATCTTATGAGAATAACTGGCGGTGTGGACAAGGGCCGCCGGCTGGCAAACATCAAAGGGGCTTATATCCGGCCTACCTCGGACAGGGTGAGGGCCTCTATCTTCAACATCCTGGGTCAGAGGCTCACCGGCCTCACTGCACTGGATCTCTTCGCTGGCACAGGGAGTCTAGGGATCGAATCCCTCAGCAGGGGGGCCAGGAAGGCCGTATTTATAGATAAGTCAACCAGGGCCATTGCCATAATCAGGAAAAACCTCAGCATTTGCGGGTATGAAGCCTTTTCAGTGATTAGGAGAGAGGAATTGCCCAACGGTTTGGCCTGCATTCAGGATCTGGGGTGTGGTCAATTCGATCTGGTCTTTATTGATCCTCCCTACGGAAAGGGGTACATTGAGCCTACCATTCATAAACTCATAGAGCTAAAGCTATTGGCTAAAGACAGCAGGGTAGTAGTGGAATTGGCGCGCAGCCAGGAGAATCCATTCCCCCCTCAGGTCCATGACCTGCAGCTGAGACTATCCAGGTCTTATGGGTCAACATTGATCGGTTTCTACTGTTACCATGAGGAGGGATAAAATGGGGAAAATGGTCATTTATCCCGGTTCCTTTGATCCTATAACCAACGGCCATCTCAGTATCTTACGAAGGGCACTTACCATATTTGATGCTGTCACGATTGCCGTTGCCTCCGATCCGATGAAGAAGACCCTTTTCAATTTGGAGGAGAGGATGGAGATGATCCGGGAATCAACGAAAAACGATGATAAGGTCTTTATCGAACCCTTCAGCGGTTTGCTTGTTGACTACGTGGCGGGCAAGAACACCAATATAATCCTCAGGGGAATAAGGGCCCTCTCAGACTTCGAATATGAATTTCAGTTATCGTTGATGAACAGGAAGTTAAACAGGAACATTCAAACGATCTTCATGATGACTGACTACCGATGGTTCTATATCAGCTCTAGTATCATAAAAGAGGCAGCCAGTTTAGGTGGATCAATTAACGGCCTTGTCCCTGAAATCGTGTGCAAGAAGCTAAAGGAAAAGTTTGGTTTCCAGTAGAGAGGTGAGGAGGAACCATCTATGGCCCTAACCAAAGAAAAAATTACAGACAATGTTTACAATCAGGTTGGTCTCAGCAAAAACCAATCGACAATGGTTGTGGAGAGCTTATTAGAACTTATCAAGCAGACCCTTGCACAAGGAGAAAACCTCCTCGTGAGCGGCTTTGGAAAGTTCGTTGTCAAGGATAAGGCTGCTCGAAGGGGCAGAAACCCTCAGACCAAAGAAGACCTCCAGCTAAGGGCCAGGAGAGTTGTTGTCTTTAGGACCTCCGGTGTTGTTCGGAGAAAACTCAATCACGAGGGCTAAAGGCCTACGACAAATGTGTCTGAAAATCCGAGATATTCCAATTTCCTCACTATACGACTTGCCTCTGTTAAACCCTTAGAGGTAGTAACCCTAACCCTATAAAGGGTTTTTCCATCACATGGTGTATAGGGTGTTATCGTAACATCGTCGAAGATAACCCTGAGGCGTTCTACCAAACGTCTCGCATTATCCTCGATTTCAAAGGCACCAACCTGTACGGTGAATATCCCCTTGTCAAAATCCCTCGCCTCCACAAGTGGCCTATAGGTGTTGCCTAATTTGGCCGTGCCCACCTCCTTTGACAGGGCAACCACGCGTACCTTCGCTACTCCGGGATGAATCAATCCTATGCCCTTAGCAGCGGCATATGACAGATCAATAATCCTCCCCTTAACAAAAGGGCCCCTGTCGTTAATCCTCACGACCACTTCTCTTAGATTCGACAGGTTCTTAACCATTACATGGGTCCCAAGGGGTAACGTTTTGTGTGCGGCGGTCTTATCGTACATGTTGAAGATCTCTCCACTAGCCGTCTTCTTGCGATGGAACTCCTTCCCATACCACGAAGCCATACCTTCCTGAACAAATCCTTCGTTCCTGGGAAGCGGGTAGTATGATACCCCATTCACGGAGTAGGGCTTGTGTTCCTCCGGTAGTGACCTAGCAGGTCTTTTGTAGCTGCCCTGGGTGACAGCACAACCAAAGATACTGAGGGTAATAAGGGGAAAAAGGATAAATTTCCTCATCGGCCATATTTCCACGGACCCTTGCTCAGCTGCTCACGACAATGGAGAGGGCAGTTGTCAACCCTACTACATCTTGGCTTGACTGTCTCACCCTACTGGCTAAGAACTCTGCCATTTTCCTATGGAGGCAATTGTCGCCGTAAACAAGGA
>JABXJZ010000523.1 GCA_013375335.1 Desulfobacterales bacterium | reverse complement strand
TCTTGCCCTTCACGTCCCAAAGGGCGACATCCACCGCGCTCAACGATGACCTGCCATAAGCCTCATTTCCAAGTGTTCGATGAAGTCTCCTCCATAGTACAGAGTTATCGATGGGGTCTTCACCAACAATCTCAGGAGCCATGACATGCTCTATCAGCTTTTTACAGTGCGCTCCAATCGAGGACACTCTTGATCCACGGAACCTTACGCCCGGCGTTTGCCCATGGCCAACGAGCCCATCACTTGAAGCAACTTTGACAAAAGTGCATTCTACGAAATCTGCTAACCTGTATTGTCCTCCCCTCCACGGCTGAAGGCTCCACATCGGATTCTCTACAGACGCTCTGCAGACGATGGCGTCGACACTGACTATTTTCATGCAACTACTGTAGGAGGCAATCGTTATTTATCGCTTGTTGACCTGCACCCGTGATCTCCTATCGATAGACTACCTAGATTCGCTTCCAGACCCTATCAGCAAATCTTTTCTATAGCATTCCCTTCACTCCTCAAGTCATTAGCTCGCTTCGTCTCTCGGAAAAGACAGAAGAAAACCTTAACTTCCATGATGGTCCAAAGACAGGATCGGTGAAGTAGTTTGTCTAGTGAAATTAGGCTTCTAGCGTCACTATCCAATGCTTTCGGTCCGCCGGGTAGCGAGGAGGGAGTTCGGGAGGTCCTCAGAGAGGAACTGGAAGATTACTCAGACGAGGTGAGAGTGGACAGGCTCGGGAACATTCTCTTCTACCATCATGGAAGCGACAGCAATCCTAGGGTTATGTTAGCAGCCCATATGGATGAGGTCGCTTTTCTGGTTACCTTTGTAGATGAAAATGGTTTCCTCCGTTTTCAGACGCTTGGAGGCATAACCAGTAACATCATGGCCGGTCAAAGGATACTCCTACGAGGAGAGGAGGACTATCTAAGAGGAATAATAGGGACAAAGCCGCCCCATATCAT
>JABXJZ010000196.1 GCA_013375335.1 Desulfobacterales bacterium | reverse complement strand
CTTCATATTATTTGACATACAGATACTATCCTTAAACATCATATATTCGCCCTGGATAGGGTTCTCTGCCTTTTTCATCATAGCATATCTGTTCGAAAAGGTGTTCACACTAGTAATGCGTTCCCATATGCCCTAGGAGCGACCCTGTTCTTCGATGTACAAAGAAACGGCCTGATCTCTGACAATGTCCAACAGCTCGGGATCCTGTATCTGCTGCAACCTGAATTGGATATCGAAATTGACTGCTTCTTCGACCTGTTTCTTGCTCAAAGGCGCGCCTCGTTTCTTGGCAATGGTCCTCAGCGTATGCAGTGAGAACTCCACCATGAGGTCAATCAACTTGTACGTCAGGTCCGTGAATTCATCCAGCTCCACCTGAGCGGGGCGCTGGGTGTCCTCAAAAATCTTCTTTATCCTATCAAACATTTCGTACAACCTACTTCACGTTTTCGAGAGCAAGAACAAGCTCATCCAACATCTCGCACCATTTCTCTCCCATCTCGGTGGCCTTGTACTCGTATTTCGTTTTCACATGACCGTCCTCATCCTTATAATCCAAGGATAATTTCTCGAGCAAACCCGCATCACACAAAGTCTCTACACATTCAAGGAAAACGTTGTACTGGATATTAGCCAAACGTATTATTCTGGTAGTCTTTCGAGGCTTTTTTGTAACTTTGAGAATATCTGCATAGATCTGAACCTTGTCTCTCCGCTCAATATAATCAGCATAAAGACGATTGATCATACCCTCACCTCAAACATGAAGAACCCCGATATTACTGTCAAATTAAAAATTGTAATCCAGTTCCTTAAAAGCAATTTGATTAGATTAGTTCCTCGACGATCTCCCTCCTCGTGAAGTCGAAGAGGGGTTTGTTCAAGAAGGAGTCTATGAGCCTCAGCTCAGGCGTCCTGCCCAAGGCATCTAGGAGGGCGGGCTCGTAGCCCGCGACGTAAAGAGCCTCGTCCATATCTGTAGTTTCCTTATCCTTTAACGAGCGCGCAACACAACGACTCCAGTTCACAGCAGCAGTATTCTCGACTCCTTAAGTTTACCCGTCGTGGGGTCGACTCTGAATCCTAGAGCCTCCAACGTTAGAACCCCTATCAACATATCTTCGAGCTCCCCAGAGACCAGCATGGGGGTCACGCCGCGTCTTCCCTCGATCTCTACAACAGCGAAGCTCTCATCCAGCCGTGTTTTCCCTTTAGCCGTTTCAACCTCCTTCTCCCCTACGATCTTCAGACCCAGTTTCTCTTAGAGGCTGTGTGGTATCACCGTGAAGGTCGCGCCGGTGTCAACGAGGGCCTCCTTCTCGGCCTCAGCTCCCGTGACCGGGTTTATCACTCTTGTCTTAACCCATATGTGTCCCATAGGATCTCTCAACTGATTTTATCCTCAATCAAAGGTCAGGCACTTGAGTTTAAATAGGTTGTCAAGGTTATGAGGCGCGCTATAGTCAAATTCTTTACCAATGCTACGATCGCATCATCGTTTTGCCCAATATCTGTATAGGCTGGTCGACCACTTGAAAAACAGCCTCGACGACCAATCACACCCAGACAACACCAGGACAACATGGACCACAACGGTCCCTCAAAATTCCAACGCCGCGACCGACCCCGGACCGACCCCAAAATTCACATGAACAACCAAAACACCTTCAAAAAACAGGTGAAGAACCACCACCCACACAAACAAGAATCACGCAAAGGCGCAACAACATAGACCCGAAAATCATCGCGTCCCCGGAAAACCAATATGACCTGCCACCGACGCGCGACAACAAACGACGAGGCCTCCCCTCAACAACATAGCGCGCGCGGCCGCCCACGCCACAGAACAAGCCCCAACCACCGCGCAGACCCATCACAAACCCCGCCCAGACCACCGAGCAGAAACGTATCAGAACAGTATCAAAAGACACCCAAAACCAAATGGAAAACCAGGTAAAACACAAAAAGGAACCACAAAACCAGACCCCCCGCAGCCCCTAAAAAACATAGAGGGGGGTCCACCACACACGCACGCCCACCGAGAAGCAGCACCGAGACGCTAACCCGTCCCCTGAATCACGATGTCAAACGAGAAGTCGGTAATCCCCGTAACGAGATCCGAAACCGACAGAGTCAACACCGCAGGCACGACCTCGCCCGCAGCCAAGACCGCCCCCTCCCTATCCCAGCTGAGAGACAGATAGCTCCCAGCCTCCACCGGGCTCCAACCCGAGCAGGACATGTTCAGCGTCATCGGAGCCGTCCCGGAGTTCCTGACGTACACCGTCGTGCTCACCGAGTCCCCCGGCCCCGGCGTCCCCCAGTCCACGGAGCTCACAACCTGAGTACACCCAGCATCCCAGAAGACCTCCACGTTGATGGCCTTCACAGACCCGGAGCTGCTCAAAGTAACCGAAACAGTGAGAAGACCAGAGACGGCGAGACCGCTCACCAGAGCCAAACAAACCGCCAACAGAAGGACGCCACGACCCGGCCTAGACACCATCCACCTTCACACCGAATCGGATTAGCATGATTGACTACAGCAACAATAAAGGCGTTATGAAGCGCAACAACGGATCCAAAACATTAGATAACAAACAAAAACCATATCTCCTAAACAAATAAAGTATCTATAATTATAATTAAAATAAAATGAGAATAATAAGTATGCGAAATCGCTATGAGCGCACACCCAGGTCTAGATTGGCCGAGCGCGCGCACCGAGGACGGGACGGCGTGCGCGAACCTATAACGTGAAATTATTAAGGTACCGCATGAGGCCGATGAGCGTCAAGGTGCAATAGTAGATAACGGTCACGCCGAAGAAGGAAGCCCCCAACCAGGCGCAGATCCTCCCCCTCAAGAGCCGTCACCCAGACCCCTGCTCGACAACGGGACCATGAAACCCCTGTACTGCTCGAGGAACTCAAGACCCTTCTCCGTGGTGAAAAACCTCCCGCTATGAGACTCCAGCAGGCCGTTCTCCCTCAACCTGCGGATGTACTTCTTCACGATGGTGAAGTTCAGGTTAGCCCTGTAGACCAGATGAGTCTTCTTCGCCCCATCACGCGCAACCTGGAGGATGTCGGCGCAGATGTCGAGATCATTCCTCCTCCCCATGCTGTACACCCTGTTTCCAAGTCTTTTAAGAAATAATATTTAGATATAAGTCTTCTCTGACAAATTAAGAAAAAAATATCCACAAATGTACAAATTAAAATGTTATTTCCCTTTTTTGGATGATTTTATCAATAAATGGGGAATTATTCCAAATTTGGCGATGAATTATGTTCAGAAATTATGATCCTGAAAAATCTTACCACTCATTCACATTTTAAGCGACGCTCGTGAATCCTTGAGGTCAACAAGGTATATTGCGCATGTGATGATTTATGAAACGTAGATCATCGATAAACCTGGTTTTTAGGATCTCATTCGAGCAAGGATGAATGAGACGGGAAGACCACGCGCATGCTCAAGTATCTTAATCGTGAGAACATTCTACCTGTTATTTTAAAATCTCTAATTTCAAAGAAAATAACTATACATAAATGATGCTAAAAATAAATGCACGCGTGCAATGACATCTTTAAACTCGCAAATATAAAAAAACTATTACTTAACACTATTTCTGAATTATATTTCTCCATGTTTTATAAACTTCCAAACTTTTATACTAAATAAAAGGGAGTTAATGTTATTGGAAAGCAGTCTTAAAAAATGCACAAAATGCAGTTGGACCGGGTATGACGCCAAATGGGTGCTATGCCCAATATGCAATCAGACATACTATAAATGTCCAGAATGCGGCGGCAGAGTGGTC
>JABXJZ010000522.1 GCA_013375335.1 Desulfobacterales bacterium | reverse complement strand
TGGTTCAGGATGTTTGGGAACATCAGCTCGCCTCTCCAGTGGCTATCATGCTCTGTACGGTCGCCGAAATAGGCATCGTAGCCCGCCTCATCGAAGTAATGAACCTCCGCCCCTGACTCCATGACTGCCTGGTGTAAACCGTTTTTGGTCATTATCTTGCGGCTTGAGCTGCGCCTGCCTTTTTCGTCCTGGTACACGTGCTCCACGCCCGGTTTATCCCCCACGATCACCCTCCCCGCACCCCTTTCCTTTAAAAGCCCTACCATTGCCCGGATAGAAAGCGGTGAGGTCGTGGCAGGGTATCGCTTGGCCGAGTTTGAAGCCGGCTTGATAAAGACCGTATCACCCCGAGAAAGCCAAGAAAAATCCGTCGCCGCTTCCGCTACGTTTCGGACAGCGGCTATCACTTCATCGCCGCTCGTGCCAAGGGCGAGGGCCTCTACCGTCACACGCTCACTGACATCTGAAAATTGCGGCGTGGTCCTCAAGACCTTTGATCTCCCGCTCGCCCGAGGGATAGAAAATTCCATAAGCATAAGCCCCGTAGCATTTAAGGAACGTTCGGCGATCGTTCATGATAGAACTAGTTTCTGATAATGTGGAGCATACCGGGAAAGGGCTTATGTGTCAAACGGGAAAGTGTCGCAATATAGGGGGCATTCAACTTTTTTTATGGATGACCTCCAAAGATTTCTTCTGCTTCCCTGATATGCTGAAAAAATCGGGATGCTCCTATCCAGAAACCCACGTTTTTATGTTGCCAATCCGGCCTGTTTCGGATATACTCCTTCAATGCGATTCCTCGATATTGATTTGAGATAGGGATTTCTCATTCTTTCCATTGACTCAAATGGTTCTTATCATTTTTCGGGGTTGTTGGATTTTAGAAAGGAGACGATAAAATGAGAAAGCACGCAAGACTTTTCCGAGTGGTTATTGTAGCCATAGTCATTCTCATTGGG
>JABXJZ010000195.1 GCA_013375335.1 Desulfobacterales bacterium | reverse complement strand
GAGGTCACAGTACGGATCATCCTCAAAAATGATTAAATCATGCTCTTGGGCAAGTTGGATAAGGTGCTTACGCCGGTTAAGGGATAGGGTAACCCCAGTAGGGTTTTGAAAGTTGGGAATAACATACACTCCCTTGACGCGCTTACCAGCAGCTTTCAGCCGTTTCACCTCTTGACCGAGGTGTTCGGTGTTCATTCCATTTTGATCCACAGGTACACCAGCAATCTCACCGCCCCGTGACCGAATTGCCCCGAGGCCGCCAACGTAAGTGGGCAGCCCCACGATCGCAACATCATTCCTGTCAATAAAGACATGAGCAGCCAAATGCATTCCCTGGGCAGATCCATGGGTGATAAGAATGCCGTCAGGATCGGCATCCGCTATTCCTTCGGCTATCATCCGCTCGGCCAACGCTTGGCGCAACTCCCAAATTCCCTCTGTTGAACCATACTGCAGCATTTGGCCGCCGCACTCGGTTATCAACTCGACAAAGATCCGGCTAACCTCTTGGATGGGAAACTCACCAGGATCGGGCCATCCACCAGCCAGGGAACGCACTTCAGGCCTGGCTACCAAGGCGCACATGTCCCGTATGGCAGATGGCTGGGCACATAAGGCTTCCCGGCTATAAAGATGGGCAAACCGGTCTACAAGCATACATTACCTTCAGTAATAAGGGCCAATTTGGTACCGGTCTCTATTGATGTAGATGGCAGGCGCAGATAACGCCGACCCCAGCCTTGACCAAGGCTTCGGCCGTGCGATTGAGGGCCTCATGCTTGTCCAGGTAATTCCGCAGCATGGCATCCATAACCCCCTGAGCTAAAATTTCCTTCTTTGTCACAAAGTAATCGAGAATGTCGCTCGGGCGGTCACGGGTCGAGTCGACCTCCGGGTCGCCGCCCTCATGTTTGGCCGCGATATTGGGCACTTCCTGGGCCACCTCCACCAGTTCTTCGCGCCGGTTATAGGGCTGGCGGACGATCGACTTTTGGGTCTCCGTGATATGATGCTCGAAGCGTACTACTCTTTCCAGGCCCAGAGCTCGACGAATCTTGGCCGCCTGACGGATGGTCCAGTTGTTTACCGAGTTAGAGAGGTTGAAGCCAATCAGTGATGTCATCCCGTCTTCACGGGCAAATAACCGGGCGGTCATGAGGGTCCAGAGGATGGCCAATGGATTGTCATTGCCCATGTAGACCGAGATCTTGAATTCGTTATCCACGCCCAGTTTGTGCAGGAAATAGGCGGCCAACACCGTTCCCGCGTTGACGTTCAAAACTTGTCTGACACCATAGGTGGTGTAGTAGTGGAGATATTCCTCGACCCATTTGAAAGGATAATCGTTCGGTTGACCTATGCCACCGAAATAACCCGTGATCGTTTCAGGACCTCCCAGGTGAACGTTTGAGCCATCGGTGCCCCTGGTGTCGAGGGTCTCGACGTAGGAGGCCCCGACCACCTGCATCGCCGCCGCCGTTGCCAGGATATCACCGTTATCTTCTGTTTGCTCCTTCATATTGCGGACCCTTATGAAGCGTCCTGGCATCAGTTCTCTCTTTTCAATCGCCTGCTTGGCCTCTGCGATCAGCCAGGGAAAAAACTGCAAGGCACTGATCTCCAGTGTCACAGCGTTGTCTTGATTGATCTTTGCAGCGTCGGCAGCGTTGTTTAGGACACGGTCATAATAGTCTCCCATGGAGATGAAGGCCCCTTTTTCGCGCTGCTCGGCCAGCCATTCGACTTCAGCAACAAAGGGTGACTTTATCTCTTGCAACCGCGACATCAGGTTGTGGAAATTGCCCGCCTCGGCCGCTTTACGGTTGATCTCTTGCGGGCCACCGTACTTCTCGACGATCTCCAAGAGATGCCCCACCACGTGATTTTCGGGGTCGGTTAAAAGTCCGTTTACCTCCGCTAAACGATCCTCAGATATTGTTATTAACTCCCTTAAATTACTCATGATTCACCTCTACATCCATGGGCGAAGCTCCCCACGTCTCATGTATTTTTCATCATCTTGAGAAACTTCTCCTCCTCACCAGCGATCATGGTGTAGCAGTGTTCGGTCTTGGGGAATTCGCCGGCTTTGACTTCGGCAACATATGCCTTCATGGCATTAATGGCCACTTCGGACACGTTGGAGTACTGTTTGACGAATTTAGGGGTAAACGCCTTGAACTGGCCAATGGCGTCAGAGACGATCAGTAGCTGACCATCACAGTAAGAGCCGGCACCAATTGAGAGAACCGGTATATCTAGGTTATCGGTGATATACTTACCGACCTCTGGCGGGATGGCCTCGAGAAGGATCATCTGCGCCCCGGCCTCCTGGACAGCCAGTGCGTCCTCCACAACCAGCTTCGCCGTCTCAGCAGTCCGACCCTGGGCCTTATGTCCGCCTAATTGGCCTGATGATTGGGGAGTCAACCCAACGTGTCCCATGACTACAATCCCGGCATCGACGATGGCCTTGATCTGGGGCACGACTCGAACTCCGCCTTCGAGTTTTATCGCATCACAGCTACATTCCTTCAAGAAACGGCCTGCATTCTCGACGGCCTTTTCCAGAGAAGACTGGTAACTCATAAAGGGCATATCTCCGATAACAAAGGTGTGCGGAGCGCCTCGACGTACCGCTTCTGCATGGTATATCATCTGGTCCATAACCACTGGGATCGTCCCCGGGTAGCCATATACGCACATTCCTAAAGAATCACCGACGAGAAGCATGTCCAGACCGGCCGCCTCGGCAAACTGGGCTGTCGGAAAGTCGTAGGCAGTTAAAAAGGTGATCTTCTCACCCCTCTTCTTCATCTCGTAAAAATCGAGGATGCACTTTTTCTTCGGCATATCGATTTCCTCCGTATCTTGTTCATTCCCATCTCTTATCCCTGATACATCCAGAAAGATCTTGGTTATGCCTCAGCAGTCTCATCGAGCGGGTAGCCTTGATCAGTTTTGATCTCGGAGAAGACAAGGAATGTCTCTGTCCTTCCAACACCTTCGATGGCGGCTATGTGCTCTTTTACAAGAATGCCCAGATGATTGAGGTTTTTAGCCACTACATGGATAATATAGTCGAAGCGCCCCGTAACATGGTAACAAACAAGAACATACGGAATCGCCTTAACCGCGTTTTCAAAAGGTCTGATAGTCCCAGTCGTATGTTGTGTAAGGGAGACAGAGACCAGGGCCTGAACCCCAAACCCCAACTTCTCTGGATTTACAATAGCTCTAAAGCTTTGTATATATCCACGATTCTCCAACCTCCTGACCCTTTCCAGCATGGTGGACGGGGCCACAACTAAATCTTTGGCTAAGTCAGCATTTTTGCGCCGTGCATCTAACTGGAGGGCCTTTAAAATTTTCCTATCGAGGGCATCTATCTCCATATTCATCTCTCTCTCAATTATATTAAATAAAATTCATATATTAATATAATTACTTGAATTAAATTCAAAAGTCAAGAAATTTTTTGAATATTATTCATATAACATAGAAATGTCCCACCCCTGATTAGGCGGTTGCCTGTTTATTGATTATGAAATGACGTAATCCTGTTGTTCCTTGCCATTATTTTCCCTCCATCAATACCCCCAAAATAAGAGGGTTATAGCAGATTTTTTAACTAACTGGCTGTCAACTTTGAAGGTCAACAAAGCAATCTCTGTTGAAAAAAAAGGGATTACGGAAAGTCCGTAAACCCTTGAAATCACTTGGTAGCGGGGGGTGGATTCGAACCACCGACCTCCGGGTTATGAGCCCGACGAGCTACCAGACTGCTCCACCCCGCGACATTTAAAATATTAAACCAACCCAAGCCCTT
>JABXJZ010000521.1 GCA_013375335.1 Desulfobacterales bacterium | reverse complement strand
CCTACGAGTCACTTAACTTTTAAGCATAGAAATTGAAGGACTGCATAATACACTCTGTAAAATATTTCGTTAAATAACGAAAGTTTCGGTAATTAGCGAAAGTTAGTATACTTCAAGCCTGCACGCACTTTCGTCCTTATTCAATTTAAATCATCCATTTAGGCGATTTTACCATTGGAGTAGATATCTATATATCGCTAACCTCATTCGTGGATAATCTTTCCAACAGTTCCATGGTTCTCATCATCTTGACCCCCCTGTACTCCCCCAATGACAGGAGGTCTTCATCTCCCGTTACGATGTAGTCCGAACCCCCGGATAGGGCGCACTCCAGTATCTTGACGTCTCCCCTGTCCCTGACATCGACTTCGTCCAGCCTCATGGGAATAACGACATCCGACACCTCCATTATCCTCATGATATAGCCCTCGGCCTCGTGATCACCGACCCCAAGCCTTGTCAGAACCTCACCCAGCTCGTCAAGGATGGCTGGCGATGTCATCGACCTGAACCTCCCCTGAACAGCGGCCTTCAGGGCTCTTCTCTCGTTTCCAGGGAATAAAAAGGCCGACACGAGGATGTTGGTATCCAGCGTTGCTTTAATCAAGCGCCTCGCCTGACCGCCCTGATGGCCGTCAGAACGTCCTCCCTGGTTATACCTTCCTCTGCGGCGAACTTTTCCCCGTAGGCGAAGAGCTCATCCCAGCTGGGTAGGGAAAACTTCCTGAGAATTACCAGGTCATTGATCTCTGTGGCGACGAGGTAATCGCCCTCCCTGATCCCAAGCCTCTCCCTCGTCTTCTGGGGTATGGTCACCTGCCCCTTCCTAGTGACCTTGACGAGAGATACCTCCTTCTCCTTCACGGTCAACACAGTAGAAAGTAGTACTTTCCTACTTATAACCATTGATAAACAGTCTATAGACCCTCACACCCCCAGGAGTACCTCAGCCTGCTCGCCAGAAAAAGG
>JABXJZ010000520.1 GCA_013375335.1 Desulfobacterales bacterium | reverse complement strand
TGGTCAACCCCCGGAAGCACCTCGTTGCCTCCCGCCGTAAACTCTAAGGGATCTCGACCTTGGGAACTGTCGAAGACGGTGCCGTCCTCAAGTCGGCCAGTGTAGTGGATCTTCACCCGGTCTCCCAATTTCGTAATGCCCATAAAATTCTCCTTCTCCGTACCTGGCGGATGCGTGAAGCCCGATCCCCCGGTATGTACCATTCTAAGTTAAAATCTTTCTCTCCTCCCGAAGCCCGATCTACCGAAAGGGCGTTTTGGGGTCTCCTTCCTAGGCCTAGCTTCCTGAACGGTAATCTTCCTTCCGGAAAGTTCTACACCATTCAATTTCCTTATGGCCTCCTGGGCCTCTTCTTCAGTAGCCATTTCCACAAAGCCAAATCCTCTCGAGTTACCGGAATATTTATCCCTAACAATGTTGGCCGCAATACACTCACCTATTTCTCCAAAGTTTTTCTTGAGATCCTCTTCCGTTACGTCATAAGACAAATTACCAACGTATAGTTTCTTAGACATCTTTATCCTCCTGTTAATAAGCCCTTATGCCCATTCATAAAAATCGGGGTCGAGATTTGCGTCTCCTTCGGCTGGCCGCAAGTCTTTTCCGTTTCTTTTTGACACTAGGTTTCTCGTAAAATCGTCGCTGTTTGACTTCCTTTTGTACACCTTCCAATTGCATCCTCTTCTTGAGTAACCTAATAGCCCTTTCAATATTTCCCTTAACCTCCACAGTGATTGACATTAAACCTCCTTTTAAGTTTTGGCAGCTAAAGGATGGTCAAAGGCGATTATTACATGATTCCCCTCTCAACTTTACTGATACAAAACAACCCCCGCTCTCTCTTTCATCAAGACCCTTACATGCGTGTCCTGCTTTGACCTTTCCATCGCCGGGAAATAGGCCTAACGGTACAATCCGAATCAAATGAGGATCTCTTTTTCCACCCGCAATGACAGGAGAGAAGGTAATAT
>JABXJZ010000194.1 GCA_013375335.1 Desulfobacterales bacterium | reverse complement strand
CAAGGTGCCCTCCAAAGGGGCCAGATGCGCTCAGAATACGCTCAAACTCCAGGCTGGTAACTACATTGGGGAAACGCCCATATTGATACGTGTCGTAAATAGCAGGGTCGTATGGCTGGTAACCAGGGGCAAGGATAATTGATCCTACATCTATTTCAATGATCTCATCTTCTTGCCCGTAATCAATTGCTCCCGCCGGGCAGACTTCTTTACAGATTTCACATTCCCCTGTAAGGAAATGAACACATCTATCTCTATCTATCACAGGGATGTTGGGAACTCCTTGAGGATATGGGATATAGATAGGTGATCTTTCGCTTAGGCCTTGGTCGAACTCCGAAGGAATTGGTATGGGCTTATGCTTAGTAAACTTAGTAATATCTTCAAGTTTAATTGCGCCTGTAGGGCAGACAAAGGCACAGGCCCCACACGCCATACAATCTTCTGTCTGAATATGGAAGGGGGTGTCTACTTTTCTATCAATCCCTCTCCCAACGAAGTTAATAGCGCTCCTGCCCATCCTCTCTTCGCAGATCCGAACACATAAACCACAAAGAATGCACTTCTCATCGTCTAATTTGAATCTGGGCCTTTCGATTCCATAATCATGGGCAAGTCTTTGAATTATTTCTACATTCGGGCACCTTGCAAGCAGGGCTTCCAAAAGCCATTTGCGAGTCTCAATCACCTCTTTAGAGGCAGTATTAACCTCTAAGCCTTCCTCCACAGGATGAGTACACGAGGTTACCAGTCTCCTCGTCCCTTTGCTAATTATCTCCACAATGCACAGCCGGCAGGCCCCAAAGGGCTCGAGTGCTGGATGATAACACAAGGTAGGAATATCAACCCTGTTCTCCGTAGCAACCTGCAGAATAGTCTTCCCCTCCTCTGCGACTACAGCCTTGCCATCTAAGGTCAGATTTATCATCCCTTTACCTCTAAGTGCTTTCTCTTCCGCGCCACAACTCTTTCCTCAAGAGGAGGTGGCGGTGGCACTGGCTCCCCGGAAATCCTCTTCACTGCTCCAAAGCGAATAGGACAAACCTCAAAGCAGGTGCCACATTTGGTACACTTCTCTTGGTTTATGACATGGATTTGATTTTTTTCTCCCTCTATAGCCTCAGCGGGACAATTCCTGAGGCAGATCAGGCAGGCCTGACATTTAGTCGGATCAATATAGTAGGAGACGAATGCTCTACAGACAAAGGCAGGGCAGCGTTTCTCCTCTATATGTGCTATATATTCATCTCGAAAATAACGTAAGGTGCTAAGCGCTGGATTGGGGGCAGTGGCTCCCAGGGCACACAATGAGGCATTTACCATCATCTCCCCTAAACCTTCCAAAAGCTCAATATCCTCTCTCCTTCCCCTGCCTTCAGTAATGTCAATTAATATCTCCCTCATCCTCCTTAATCCTTCGCGACAAGCGATGCACTTGCCGCAAGATTCATCACAGAGGAAGTCAATGAAATAACGAGCTACATCGACCATGCAGGTATCCTCATCCATAACAATCATGCCGCCAGAGCCCATGATGGAACCTAGTTTTGCCAACTCATCGAAGTCCACGGGGGTATCAAGGAATTCCTCGGGAATGCAACCTCCAGAGGGACCTCCGGTCTGCGCTGCCTTAATTTTTTTCTCTCCTGGAATGCCTCCGCCTATATTGTAGATAATATCTCGCAAGGTGATACCCATAGGCACCTCTACAAGCCCGGTGTTATTTACCTTACCCACAAGGGAGAGTATCTTAGTGCCTTTGCTGTGTTCGGTACCAATTGAGGTAAACCAATCGGCACCATTGTTGATAATAAGGGGGACATTTGCCCAGGTCTCCACATTATTTATATTTGTTGGCTTATCCCAAACCCCTCTTACGGCCGGATATGGTGGCCTTGGCCTTGGCTCACCTACTCTGCCCTCGAGGGCCATGAGGAGTCCGGTTTCCTCACCGGAGACAAAAGCACCTGCCCCCCGATGAACCTCGACATTGAAATCAAAGCCAGAGCCGAGAATACTGTGACCCAAAAACCCGTATTCCTCTGCCTGTTCAATAGCTACGGCCAAATTTTCCACCGCTAGGGGATATTCCTCGCGTACATAAATAAATCCCTGATGTGAGCCTATGGCATAAGCGCCGATAGTAAGTCCCTCGAGGACGCTATGAGGGTTTCCCTCCATAAGAGATCTATCCATGTAAGCGCCAGGGTCTCCCTCATCACAGTTAACCACCACGTACTTTGGTTCCCCAGAGGCATTGCGGGTGAACTCCCATTTAGCTCCCGCATTAAATCCACCTCCGCCCCGACCCCTCAAATTGGCTCTCTTTAGCTCCTCTAAAACCTGCTCCGGGGTCATCCGAAAGAGTGCCTTAGCTAAGGCACTGTAGCCACCCAAGGCTAAATAATCCTCAATGCTTTTAGGATCAATCCATCTATTTGCACCAAAGACAATCCTGCTCTGATTCTTGTAAAAGGGTATCTCTGATTCCTCTGCTATCTTCTCTCCGGTAGTAGGATTAGTGTAGAGCAGGCGGTCAACAACCTTGTTTTCCTTTACACTTTGGACAATCTCAGCGGCATCTTCAGGTGGTACATTGGTGTAACATATCTCTCCAGGGTAGATGACGACCAAAGTTCCCCTCTCACAAAATCCATGGCATCCCGTTCTTCTGATATCTATTTCACCTTCTAATCCCTGTTTTCTTATCTCATCTTCAAAGGCTGTATTAACCTTCTCGCTACCGTAAGCATGGCAACCAGTGCCAGAGCAAATAGCAATACAGGGCTTATTCGGGTCTCTGTTTGCTAATATCTCTTGCCTTAGGTCCTCAAGCTCCGAAGGTGAATTTAGCCGTGGCATGGTGTCTCCTTATTGACAAGGCTCAAGTATTTTCTCCACTTCAGAGGTCGTCATGTGTCCGTGATACTCGCCATCAACTACCATTACCGGCCCTAAGGCACAACAACCTAGGCAGTTAACCCTTTCCAGGGTGAACTTCAAATCCTGAGTTGTTCCCTCGCCTTGTAATGCCAAAAACTGCTGTGCCTTTTCCATAATCCTCTTCCCTCCCCGCACATGACAAGCAGTTCCTAAACACACCCTTAACAGATGCCGACCTTTGGGGGTCAAGCTCATAGCCTTATAAAAGCTGGCTACACGATATATTTGACTCAGTGGAATCTGAAACCTTTTGCTAATTCTATCCATTGCCTCAAAAGGGATCCAATTGAACTCGCTCTGAATATCAAGTAATATCTGGATCAACATCCCCTGTCTCACCTCATATCTATCCAAGAATTGGTCCAACTTATCAATCTCTACTATCACCGTGCTATTCCCCATCTTTGGGGTAAGGTTTGTACCTTACAGGACAATTGTTATAACAGATACCACAGCCGGTGCACTTTTCAGGGTCAATAGATCTTGCCCGCTTTCTAACCTTGACCTTGAAATTCCCGGGAGAGCCTTGGATGGATTCAATATCGGCATACGTAATAACCTCGATATTGAGATGCCGACCGCATTCCACCAGCTTTGGCCCCATGATACACATAGAGCAGTCGTTTGTTGGGAATGTCTTATCCAGCTGCGCCATCCGGCCGCCAATACAGGGCGATTTTTCAACAAGGTACACATAAAACCCAGAATCTGCAAGGTCCAGGGCTGCCTGTATGCCGCCGATACCACCACCGACAACCATGACTGCACCGACCTTCTCTTGTGCCATCTCTCTCCTTTTCTGCCTTTCCCCTTTGTTGCCCATTAATGAGCTTCCCCTTCTTTGCTCACGGAAGTCTTTCTCCATTGCAGAAAGAGACGGGAAATCCTAAATCCGAATATCGAAATCCGAAATA
>JABXJZ010000193.1 GCA_013375335.1 Desulfobacterales bacterium | reverse complement strand
ACTACACCGGCACAGATCTTAAAGCGTTTGTCCCTCTCAACCCCGTGGATATCTGCCACAAACCGTATCCCATACTCTTCAATAATCTGTTTTATCTTACCCTTATACTTCGTCTCCTCCGAGCGGTTCGAATCTTCACGGGTTTTGTTTTTCACATAGATGACGTGTGCACCTGTGACCTCTCCGAGCTTGATGGCTATAGAGGCTGTGTACTCGTCCTCCCCCTTCCATTTACCGTCACGAAAGTGCTTGGCACCATGGGGGGCTGAAATCAAAACAGGGATGTTCCCCTCTCTGAACTCAAAGTAATCCTCGCTTTCCCTATCATACTCTATCTTGCTATACTCTATCCGCTTGATGTCCTTGAGCAATTCGTCCATCTGTAAGCCTTACATGGGTGCCCATGGATTCACTAATCAAAAAACGGCTTCATGCTATTGGCAAGCCCTTCAGGCACAGTATCGATGACCCATACATCATATCCTCTCTCCATGGGGCCGGTATCGCTTGTATAGACTCCTTTTGGGTAAGGCCTTGAGAAGAGCTTTGTGTGGAGTGAATAGTAATCCAGTTTCTTATCCACAGGTCCGGAGTACGTGATGAGATTGAATGACCCCACACCTATCGCCTTATAGCCACGCAATGCCCTTGTAAGACCGTGTGCGAATTCATCTATCTCCTCTTCGTCTAAGTGTGCCAGAGAGCTTTCGCGAAATATAAACTGAATTTCATTAAAGCCACGAGGAGCAAAGCTAGCTATAACTGACAGGTGATCATTGCCAGAAACGTATCTCTCGTCTAGCCTCCTTTCCTCTGCAACCAGGTCTTCCCAATACCTTTTTTTGTTGAGCTCAAAATACCCCTTGCCTTTCTCTAAAAGCCTAGCCTGCTGGGGCACTGGCTCTCTCTCCACCAAAATCTGAACATGGGGATGCATAATGCTTCCAGCAGAAGGTGGCATGTAATTCCACACCCAGATTGGCCACAGTGCTTCCCTATCGTGTCCATATACGGAAAGGATATAGTCCTTGGATGCAAGTAGATTGTCTCTTAGCAGATCAACGCTGAATTCGTCCAAATCCAGGTAATGTCCTTCGCTCAGAGTGCCAACGGCGTGATTCTCGCCAAAGGGATTCAGATTTGGAAAGATTACGGTCTCGCCGATCTTTATTCTTCCCCCTTTACAGATCGCCTCTGGAAATGGTGGGGTTTTTTCTTCTATTTGTTCTGGGCAAAATACACACGTCGCCCTTGATTCACGTATGATCTCTTTTAACCTGATATCGCTTTCTGCCTGCTTCAGCCTCTTTGCCCTGTCAGGATTTATTCTACTCTGCTCATGGGTTAAGGGGTCAAACCTGTATTCTATCCGATTTCTGATAACCTTTCGGAATCCTATCATCTGACGCCTCGATCTTTGTTGAGCTCACTTCAAGCTCACTATAATTATGTCAAATGTTGAGATCTGAGGCCATAAGGGAGAAAATAGTAATTGACATTTCCCACCCCCTTCACGATATTGGCGAGAAACTCGTTCAGATGCAAGGTTAAACTCGAAATCACCACAAGTCTGTGCAAAGGAGGTACTAACAAATGAGCGACAGACGGAAAGGAGACTGGTCAGTGTACTGTCAAAACCTGCCAACGCACAATGAGTCATGTCCACGATCCAGCACAAAGAGAATGCTCATTGCCTCCCTGCTCCTTCTGCTGGCTCTGGTTTTCTCCTTAGTCCCTTCGGCACGGGCCTTCTACTACGAAAGCGAGATTAACCCCAGAGTGATATACACGTGGGAGGTGGTCGAGGGGACAAGAGTTCGGGCTGATGGAACCTATTTTCTAGTCTCCAAGAATCCCGACAGTCTTGACTCAATTAAGTACGTCCTGTTTAAAATCTACTATCCCGACAACCGGCTACTGATTCGCTACGCATACTACAAGCAGGGTGAGCTCTTTGTTTATGAACTCGATTACGGAGGATACCGGGAAGGGGAATGCTACTTCGTACGGACTGAACCAACTCCAGAGGAAATGAAGGAGATTGAGAGGCTGCTGACACCTCATCTGGAGTGACCTGCAAAGGTGATACCTCTAGGCAGTCTCCTGCAGGTAGCTACGGACTTCCGAGTAGGTACGGGGTGCTACGACCAGCAGGTGATCATCTATCCTCTGCCCATCCAGGTAATCATCCAGTGAAAACTCACTCCCATCTAACCTGTAAATTTTCCCTCCCGACGCTTCGAGAATGACGCGGGCCGCAGCGAGATCTCGATAGGTCTCATGAGCAATCACAGCCGCCTCGGCGCGACCGGTTGCAACATAACATATGTGAGCACAGGTGCATCCCAGACCGCGGATTTTGCCGGGAAATGTGGAACGGTATTGATGGTGAAATCGGGAGTAGATGAGCAGAAGGCTCTCATCGTTGACATCTTTTTTTGGAGAGACGCGGATTTCCTCTTCTCCCCAGAAGGCCTTTCCGCCTGCCTGGGCATGAAAGAGGTCGTCGGTCACAGGCATATAGAAGACGCCTAAGATGGGCCAGAAATTCTCGACGAGAGCCAGTGAGGTTCCCCAGATTGGGATTCCCGCCTGAAAATTGGCAACCCCATCTATTGCGTCGTAGATCCAGAGGTATCGCTTCCCCTCATGGCTATAGGACTTGTCCCCTTGGCTGCTCTCAAACACCTGATGTTCAGGGAAATGAGCATGGAGCTGATCTTGAAAGAAGCTCACGAGGTGGAGTTCCGCCTGCGTGACCAGCTCTTCATCGAATTTGACCTTGGGATTACCCTTGCCGTAATAGGAAAGGGCCTCGTGTCCTAAAGCGCGGATCGCCTCCAAGGCGAAGCGAGTCAGATCCTCAATGCTCTCACTTTTTGATGCCACCGTTTCCCCTCCTTTTCTTCAAGCGGCTCCTCTCATTTGAAATGTGACAGAGCCGGTTTTCTGAGACGCATAATTCTGACACCTCCATAATCTACCACAATGTCAATGCATGGCAACTAAAACTTGTCATCCGAGCCAGTTCACCTCATCCACAATCCTCTGTACCTGAAGCAAGCATGGATCTCGCTTCTAGACCTTTTTGGAGGTTTTTTATCCACCTCGCACCGTTGCGCGGTCACTTTGCTCCCTTGCTCTGCGAATCTTCTCATGTGCATGATGCGAGATGCCACGGGTCAGGAGAAAACCCGGCTCAACCAGCCAGCTCTTCAATGACCGCCTCATCCTGGATCTCGATGCAACCCATGACGCTCTGGGCTGCTGGGCAGAAGGTCAGGTACGTGGCGAGGGATTGTCTGGCCTCATTCGCCTTGTCCCGGGGAACCTTGAGGTGGTACTTGACTCTGATACGAGTGATCCTCAGAACGTTATCCACGTTTTCGATATCCCCCTCTACATTGGCCCAGTATCGCTGCTTGGGCGTGTCGATGCCTTTTCTGGCCAGCACCGTGGCCAGCGTCCCCATCATTCAGGCCGCGATGGCGCTGACCATATGGTCAAGGGTGGCTGGGTGTTCCTCCCTTGGTTCGACCTTATAGAAGCTTTTGATCCCACCGTGTATCCCATACCGGACCTCTCCGGGGAATCCCTCGATAACTGCCCTGCGCGTGGGACCCTCCTCACGAACGATGCGGCTGCGAGAGGTATGAACGATTTCTCCCATTTTTCCCCTCCTTTCTTGGTGAGAACATTATTGGGTTTGTTGTCATTATTCCATGAAAAGCCAACCCTTGATGCCCCGTGCGGAAGCATGGGTTTCTTTACTTTCACGCGTGCTACTGAACGCTTTCTCCATAATACAGACATTCAAGGTGTGACACCGGAACATATCAACCTATTTATCTAATACGCC
>JABXJZ010000025.1 GCA_013375335.1 Desulfobacterales bacterium | reverse complement strand
GAGGTGCAGACCCAAGAGTTGGGGGCCCAAAATGCTATAGTGGGCGGTGGTAGATATGACGGTCTGATCAAAGAACTCGGAGGGCCAGACAACCCCGCAATCGGGTTTGCCATAGGCACCGAAAGGGTTGTTGAGCTTTCCGGGGAGCATCCTGCCGAGAAAGAAAAGGGACCTGATATCTTTCTGGCACCTCTCGGTAAAGAGGCGGAAGACAAGGCGTTTATCTGGTTGCAGGAACTCAGAAAAGGTGGCCTGAAGTGCGCGATGGAGTACCGATCTCTGGGCCTCAAGGCGCAGATGAGGCATGCGGACCGACTGGGAGCCAGAAAGGTGTTAATTGTGGGAGAGGATGAACTTATGAAGGGTAGGGGGATCTTAAGGGACATGTTCACCAAGGAACAAAGGGAGATCTCCTTAGATACCGTTGTTGATGAACTATTGAGATTGAAGGAATGAAATTGATTACAGACAAGATCGGAGATTGGAAAAGGACAGGCGATTGCGGCAGCTTGAGGAGAGATGATATTGGTCGTGAGGTCGTCCTGATGGGATGGGTCAACCGACGCAGGGATCTGGGGAAGTTGATATTTATCGATCTCAGGGATAGGTTTGGCCTGACCCAGACAGTCTTTGATGAGGAGTACGATGAGGCCAGCCATAAGAAGGCAGGTGTTTTAAGGAACGAGTGGGTTATTGCCGTCAAGGGAGAAGTCGCGCCACGCCTGGCCGGACAGGAGAATCCGGAGATGCCGACCGGAGACATAGAGGTGAGGGTAAGGGAATTGAAGATCTTGAATGAAACAGAGGTTCCCCCCTTCCAGGTAGATGGAAAGATCGACGCATCGGAGAATTTGCGACTGAAATACAGGTACCTGGAGCTCAGAAGGCCTGCCCTTTTGCATAATCTCGCTATGAGGCACAGGATAGCCCTGACGATAAGGAATTTCTTAAACGGCGAGGGATTCCTCGAGGTAGAGACCCCTGTATTAACAAAGAGCACCCCTGAGGGGGCACGGGACTTTCTCGTGCCAAGCCGGATGAGCAAGGGATCCTTCTATGCCCTGCCCCAGTCCCCGCAATTGTTTAAGCAGCTCCTCATGATGGCTGGTTTTAACCGGTATTTTCAAATCGTGAAGTGTTTCCGGGATGAAGATCTGAGGGCCGATAGACAGCCGGAGTTTACCCAGGTTGACATGGAATTGTCCTTTGCAGGTGAGGATGAGGTTATGGATGTTATTGAGGGGATGATGGTGGATCTCTTCTCTAAGATACTCGGTTGCTTGATTTCCAGGCCCTTTCCGAGAATAGAATATGAGAGAGCCATGGAGTTGTATGGCTCGGACAAACCGGACATCAGGTTTGGGATGGAGCTGGTGGATGTGTCCGATCTCCTGAGGTCTTCAGATTTTCAGCTCTTTACCAATGTGATCGCAGAGGGAGGGGTTGTCAAGGCGATAAATATAAAGGGAGGAGCCTCTTTTTCCAGGAAGGAGCTGGATGGACTCAACGCCATGATAACCGAATCCGTTGCCAGTGGTCTGGTCTGGGCTAAACTCAGATCCGACGGGTGGCAGTCACCGCTGAGTAAGTTCCTGACCCCAGACAGCAGGGGACGCCTTGGGGGGAGACTTGGAGCCAAAGCTGGAGACCTTATCATATTCGTTGCTGATAAGGCCCAGAAGGCCAATGAGGCATTGGGGCGATTACGGGTTGAGATTGGCAGGAGACTCAATCTGGTGAAAGATGGAACGTACTCGTTTGTCTGGGTAACGCGGTTCCCGTTGCTTGAGTACGACACCGATGAAAAGAGATATGTAGCGGTTCACCACCCGTTTACGGCCCCCCTTGAAGAAGACCTACCCTTGCTTGAGGAGAGGCCAGAGGCCGTCAGGGCGCGGTCCTATGATTTGGTGCTCAATGGCTCGGAGATAGGAGGAGGGAGCATCCGGATCCATAGGATCGACTTACAAAACCGGATCTTCCGGAGACTTGGGCTGGGAGAAGAAGAGGTAAAGACGAAATTTGGCTTTTTCCTTGAGGCATTAAGGTACGGCGCACCTCCCCACGGCGGCATCGCCCTTGGTTTTGACAGGCTCGTGGCTATAATGGTTGGTGCAGAATCCCTGCGGGATGTCATAGCCTTCCCCAAGACCCAGCGGGCGACGTGCGCCGTAGCCGATGCGCCTTCCACAGTAGATGATGATCAGCTTGCTGAGCTGGGTCTTTCCCTACTTTGTCCTTGACAAAGTATCAAAATGCAATTATACAGAGCCAACTTTCAAGGGGATCACGTTCGGGTTACGAAGCGCGCCGTGGCGTGGGGATGTTTCTTCATGTAAGCGAGAAGGAGGTATGAAAGTGAGTGAGGTAACGGCTCCCATGGCGGGAAAGATAATTGACGTAAAGGTTGAGGTGGGCGATACGGTGAGTGAGGATGATGAACTCCTTATTCTCGAGGCTATGAAGATGGAGATGCCCATCGTAGCTCCGACATCAGGGAAGGTTAAAGAGATAAGGTGTGGGAAAGGAGACTCAGTTGGGGCCGATGATGTCTTAGTGGTGATCGAATAGGTCTATTGATTTTTGATAGTATGGATTAAGAGCCCTGTCTGATCTCCGGCAGGGCAATTTTGTGTGCGAAGCGATGGGGAGCTAACTTTTATCTGGGGGGAAAAGACCTCTATGATCGATTGGGGGCTTGCGGTAAAGATATGTTTTTTTGGTCTAAGCGCTGTGTTCGGCTCCCTTGCACTGTTGATAGGGGCGATATACGCATTTGAAAAGATCTTAAAGATCTTAGAAAAAAGGTTGAATTGACAAGGTTGGATCATGCTTGATATGGCCTTGACCACGGGTGTTATGCACGTGACTGTGGGGAACGTTGCTATGTGGCTTATTGGCCTTTTCTTTATCTACTTGGCAATAAGGAAAAATTACGAGCCCCTCCTTTTGATACCGATCGGTTTTGGTATCTTGATCGTAAACTTGCCCCTGACGTTTTTGATGGAGCAGGGAAGGGGATTGTTGTGGAGATTTTACCATTATGGATTAGAATGGGAGATAATCCCGCCCCTCATCTTTTTAGGCCTCGGAGCTATGACGGATTTTGGACCTATGATCGCCAACCCTAAAACCCTCATATTAGGTGCAGGGGCCCAATTCGGGGTTTATGTTGCCTTTTTCGGGGCCCTCATCCTTGGTTTTAACGTGCGAGAGGCATGTTCAATAGGTATAATTGGTGGTGCTGATGGGCCAACAACTATTTACACAACTGTGCGCCTTTCCCCTCATCTATTGGGGGCAACAGCTATAGCAGCTTACTCCTATATGTCCCTTGTTCCAATTATTCAGCCCCCCATTATGAGGTTCCTTACCACCGAGAAGGAAAGAAAGATCGTGATGAAGCAGCTACGACCAGTTTCAAAGAGGGAGAAGATCCTGTTTCCGTTAGTGACGGTGATGGTCATCTGTCTCATTGTGCCGGCCTCTGCGCCCCTCATGGCGATGTTCATGTTGGGAAATCTCTTCAAGGAGTGTGGTGGAGTGAGGAGGCTTTCAGATGCAGCAGCCAATGAACTCATGAATATCGTCACTATACTGCTGGGAATCAGCGTTGGTGCTACCATGTCCGCAGAGCATTTTCTGAAGCTGCAGGTGATCTGTGTCTTTGTAATGGGTATTGTGGCCTTTGCCTTTTCCACAGCGGCCGGGATACTTTTGGCGAAGTTTATGAACTTGTTTAGCACGGAAAAGATAAATCCCCTCATTGGCTCTGCTGGCGTATCTGCAGTTCCCATGGCCGCTAGGGTAAGCCAGGCGATGGGCTCTGAAGCTGACCCGAAGAATTTCTTGCTTATGCATGCCATGGGCCCAAACGTGGCAGGCGTTATCGGTACAGTTGTCGCTGCAGGTGTATTCATCGCACTTGCAGGATGATGAAGTGGTGGTTAGAGAGGGGTGTTCGCGTGAGGGCGGATGATATTTTAGTTGGCCATAAGGGCTTCTGGTAGTATGGATTACGTGCATATTCTGGAGACTGGATGAGGGAGGATAGATGGATAATTTGACCTTTGGTCTCAGTCTGATAGTGGTCGGAATGGGCGGGACGCTTCTCAGCCTGTATATCTTGACCCTTCTTATGAATCTACTGAAGAAGTTTTTCCCCTATGGGAAGGAGAACGAGAACAAGGAGAAGTCTCGGGAGGAGCACAGGGATGATTGAGGCGATTGTTCATGGGCTACACGGCCTGCTTGCTGGTTTTCTTCATATGAGCCTTCCTAATGTCCTTATGATTGGGGGCGGATTACTCCTTCTATACCTGGGGATTAAGAAAGGATTTGAGCCTCTCCTTTTTGTCCCGATAGGATTCGGAGCCGTTCTGGTCAATATTCCTCTGGGAGGCCTGATGGAGGAAGGAGGCATTCTTAGAACATTTTATGATGCCGGAGTTATGACTGAGATCTTCCCGTTACTGATTTTTGTCGGTATCGGTGCAATGACGGATTTTGGTCCCTTACTGGAGAATCCGAAGCTATTGCTCTTGGGAGCAGCTGGGCAGTTTGGGATTTTCCTGACCCTTCTTCTCGCATTAGCCCTCGGTTTTTCGAAATTGGATGCTGTTTCTATCGGGATCATCGGCGCTTGCGATGGCCCCACAGCCATCTATGTCTCCTCCCAATATGCCCCTCATCTGTTGGGGGCTGTGTCTGTCGCAGCCTATTCCTATATGTCACTGGTTCCGATAATCCAGCCGCCTATTATGAAATTCCTGACGACCCATGAGGAGAGAACCATCAAAATGGGAGTGGTGCGAAGCTCGGTTTCAAGAACGACGAAGATTCTCTTTCCCATCCTTACTACCATCATAGCGGGCTTGATTGCACCTATGGGTGTCCCTCTCATAGGGATGATTATGCTGGGGAACCTGATGAGGGAGTGCGGGGCGGTGAGCCGCCTGACTAAAGCTTCGGAGAACGAGATTGCCAATGTTGTTACTCTGCTCTTAGGGATCACCATTGGCGCAACGATGGAGGGTCATGCGTTTTTGAAGCCGCAAACTCTAGTGGTTTTCGGGCTGGGATTTGTTGCCATCTGCCTCGATACGGTTGCTGGAGTCGCGTTTGGGAAGTTGATGAAAGTCTTTACCCGCGGGAGGATCAATCCCTTGATCGGCGCAGCAGGGATCTCCGCTTACCCCATGGCTGCCCGGGTGGCCCAGATTGAAGGCCAGAAGTATAATCGCAAAAATTACCTTCTGATGCATGCGATGGGAGCTAACACGGGCGGCCAGATCGGCTCTGTGATGGCAGCCGCCGTGATGCTCTCGGTGCTAAAGGGAATGGGGAATATTTAATTTCTGACGTCCGTGGATCAAGAATAGAACTTAGGGCCTTGCCCCAATTGGAGGATTGGAGTCATAGAGTATTGGGTTTAGAGGAAAAAATAATTCTTTTGCATGCATTTCCATAACTCCAATACTCCATACCGATGGGACCAAGTAAAGGGAGTTATAATTTCAACGAGATGTAGAAGCTCTTACGGTTTCAAAGAGGGTGAAAATGTGCCCATTGCCCTTGCACGATGACGGAAGGGGGTTAGAAGGTGATGTTTGAGGGAGAAGGAATTGAACAAATCAAAGATGGATACAGGGAGTGGTCCGAGAAGCTCAGGCCGAAACTAGCAAAGAGACCTGAGAGAAAGGCGGATTTTGTTACTGCCTCGGGTATCCCTATAAGGAGGGTATATACGCCCGTTGAAATAGCTGATCTTGATTATATGAGCGAGCTCGGTTTGCCGGGTGAGTATCCCTTTACAAGAGGGGTTCAGCCCACCATGTACAGGGGGAGATTATGGACTATGCGGCAGTATGCTGGCTTTGGTACTGCGGAGGACACGAATCGTCGATACAGGTTCCTGCTAGAACAGGGGCAAACAGGTCTGTCAGTGGCCTTTGATCTTCCTACCCAGATAGGCTATGATTCAGATCATCCATTGGCCACGGGCGAGGTGGGGAAGGTCGGGGTCGCCATTGATTCATTACGGGATATGGAGATTCTCTTCGACCAGATCCCGCTGGATAAGGTGAGCACCTCAATGACGATAAATGCCCCGGCCGCTGTGCTCTTGGCCATGTACATAGCAGTCGCCGAGAAACAGGATGTATTACCAAAGGAGCTCCGGGGGACTATTCAGAATGATATCCTCAAGGAGTATTCTGCACGGGGGACCTATATCTTTCCTCCCAAACCATCTATGAGGATTATCACAGATATCTTTTCATTCTGTTCACGAGAGGTACCTCAGTGGAATACAATCAGCATTAGTGGGTACCACATCAGGGAGGCAGGTTCAACGGCGGTTCAGGAGCTGGCCTTTACTTTAGCAGATGGGATTGCCTATGTGGAGGCGGCCATCAGTGCAGGATTGGACGTGGATGAGTTTGCTCCCAGGCTCTCCTTCTTTTTCAATGCCCACCTTGACTTCTTGGAGGAGATCGCCAAGTTCAGGGCTGCAAGGAGGCTCTGGGCAAAGATCATGCGGGAGAGGTTTAAGGCCAAGGATCCGAGGTCAATGATGATGAGGTTTCATACCCAGACAGCTGGCTGCACCCTGGCCGCACAGCAACCGAAGAACAACATAGTAAGGGTCGCCTTTCAGGCGCTTTCTGCAGTTCTGGGTGGTACTCAATCACTCCATACCAATTCCATGGACGAGGCCTTCTGCTTACCGAGTGAGGAGGCGGTTCAGATTGCCCTCAGAACCCAGCAACTCATCGCCTATGAATCCGGTGTCACTGACACTGTGGACCCTCTCGGTGGCTCGTACTATATCGAGGAGTTGACAAGGGAGATCTTCGACGGGGCTCAGGACTACATTGATAAGATTGATGAGCTCGGTGGGGCAGCATCGGCTATTGAGAAGGGCTTTATCCAAAGGGAGATCCAGGAGAGTGCCTACCGCTACCAGAGGGAGATTGAAAAGGGCGAGAGGGTGGTCGTTGGCGTAAACAAATTCCAGGTGGCGGAAGAGCCCCTAAGGGATCTTTTAAGGGTGGACCCAGCTGTGAGGATCTCTCAGATCGAAGAGCTGAAGACGCTCAAATCAGAGCGAGGTAATGGCAGGGTGAAGGGTATATTAGGTGAGCTGCGAAAGGCCGCGCAGGGGAACGATAACCTGATGCCGGTCATCTTAGATGCGGTGAGGGCTTACGCGACCTTGGGAGAGATCTGCGACGCACTACGGGATGTTTTTGGGGAATATCAGCCAGTAAGTACTGTTGGAGGTTGAGTGAAGATGGCTACCAAGAGAAAGATAAGGGTTTTGACTGCTAAACCGGGGCTGGATGGCCATGACAGGGGTATCAAGGTCATTGCCAACGCTCTAATGGATGCGGGAATGGAGGTAATCTACACGGGCTTGAGACAGACCCCGGAGCAGATCGTGGAGGCAGCCATCCAAGAGGATGTGGACGTCATTGCATTGAGCATCCTCTCCGGCGCCCACGACTTCCTGTTTCCCAGGATCATGGAGTTGTTAGGGGAAAAGGGGGTGGATGATGTCCTGGTTATTGGAGGGGGCATCATTCCGGATGAGGATATACCTTCCCTGAAGGAAAGAGGCATAGCCGAGATCTTTGGTCCTGGCACCCGCACCGATGATATTGTGAGCTATATAGAAAATAATCTGAGGCGCTGAGTGAAAGTGGCTTTACGGCTAGAATGGTGGCAACTAAAGACAGCATGATCTGAAGTAGCTGTAGAATTCCAGGTACAGGTAACCATGATCGAACTGAATGAGGAACAGAGGATCATAGTGGAGAATGTAAGGAAGGCAGTAAGGGATCGGATAGCCCCCTTAGCATCTGAGAGTGACAGAGATGGTGTGTTTCAGTGGGATATCGCCCGTCTTTTCGGCCAGATGGGCCTTCTTCAGATATTGCTTCCACCGTCTTATGGCGGCCTTGAAGAGGACAAGGCCCTTATCCTATGCTTGTGTGTGGAGGAAATAGCAAAGGCATGTGCCTCTTCAGCGTTGATGCTGATTATTCAGGCAGTGGGAAGCTTTCCAATAATAGCAGCGGGAAACCAGGAACAGAAAGATCGCTTTTTCCCCCGACTCTCAAAAGGTGAAGAACTCATCGCGTACCTGGTAACAGAGCCCTATGCGGGCTCTGATGTAGCGGGTATCAGGGCCAAGGCGCAAAGGAGAAGTGGGGAGTATATCTTGGATGGGCATAAATGTTTCGCCACACATGGAGGAGTAGCATCCCTCTATACTGTCTTGGCCAAGACAGCTGAAAAGGAACTGACGCTCTTTGTGGTCGAGAGGAACCAAGAAGGCGTATCCATTGGAAAGACAGAGGATAAGCTAGGATTCAGGGGCAGCAACACTACAGAAGTAATTTTGGAGAATGTCAGGGTTCCCGAGGAAAACAGGATCGGGGAAGAAGGGGAGGGGTTTTTGATTGCTATGAAGGATTTTGATATGTCCAGACCTAGCATTGCCGCCCTCGCCCTGGGGATAGCTGAGGCAGCCCTCGATATCTCATTCAACTATGCATGCCAGAGGGAGACATTTGGAAGGCCCTTGATTAAACACCAGGCTATAAGTTTCATGCTGGCTGATGCAGCCATACAGATAGAGGCGGGCAGGGGTCTTATGGTAGAAGCCGCGCGACGCTACGATAGAAGGGAACCGAATACAAAGCTAGCATCCATGTCCAAGTGTTTTTGCAGTGATATGGCTATGAAGATCACCACGGATGCTATTCAAATCCTCGGGGGCTACGGGTATACAAAGGACTATCCTGTGGAGAGGCTCTTTAGGGATGCAAAGCTCACGCAGATTTTTGAAGGCGCCAATGAGATTCAGAGGATGATTATTGCCAGGGAGATGCTCAAGGAGAGGGGATAGCGGAGGAGGCTGTGAGACTCAAGGGTAAGGTAGCCGTAATAACGGGGAGCAGTAGAGGGGTTGGAAGGGCTGTTGCTCTGGCCTATGGAAAGGAGGGGGCCAGTGTGCTCGTTAATTATTGCTCCAATGAGGATGCGGCCGGTGAGGTGGTTGGAACCATCGGGGAAAGGGGGGGCAGGGCCGTTCCTTTTAGGGCTGATGTGGCTAAACCGGCTGAGGCTGAGGCATTGGTTCAGAAGGCGATTGAGGAGTTTGGTGGGTTGGATATCCTCGTCAATAATGCTGGATTGAGTAGGCCAGCCATGTTGCTTAAGATGAGTGAAGATGAGTGGGATCAGGTGGTAGACGTCCATCTCAAAGGCACCTTTTTCTGCACCCAGTCTGCCGCGAGTCACATGACACAACAAAAGCGCGGGAAGATCATTAATGTAACCTCTGTGGCAGGTATTGTGGGCACAGTAGGTCAAATAAACTACAGTGCTGCCAAGGGTGGGCTGATAAGCTTCACCAAATCAGCGGCGAGGGAGCTTGCGCGGTACCATATATGTGTAAATGCTATTTCCCTGGGTATTGTGGCTACGGATATGACGGAGAAGATACGGACAGATGAAAAGCTAAGGGAGATCTATATGAATAGGATATTGCTAAGACGCTTTGCCGGGCCAGATGACATCTCTCCGGCATTTGTCTTCTTGGGCTCAGATGAAAGCAGCTATATTACCGGTCAGCTCCTGTGTGTTGACGGTGGTTACGGGATGATTTGAACTCGTTACTGGTTACTCGTTACTTGTTGCTCGTTAGAAAACAAAGGTAACAGGTAGCAAGAGAGGAGAAATCGACAACGAGCAACAAAGAAAGGGGGCATAAGATAAGGAGGGTCACAATGGCAGAAACACCGGACAAAATCCAGACATGGCAGATGGTCCAACCAACATCAAGGAACAAAGAAACAGGAGGGGTGATTCCGGGTAAACTGCAAAAGACTGCTATACCTGTGCCAGAATTAAGGGAAGGTGAGGTCTTGGTTGAAATAGCAGGATGTGGAGTTTGCCACACTGACCTGGGATATTTTTATGATGGCGTCCCTACTGTTTCAAAACCCCCCCTAACCTTAGGTCATGAGATTGCAGGGACTGTAGTGGCTGGAGATAATAGCTGGACAGGGAAAGAGGTAATTATCCCTGCAGTCATGCCCTGTCGTCAGTGTATGCTCTGTAAGACAGGAAGGGGCAATCGATGTCTTAGTCAGCTCATGCCAGGTAACAGCCTGGGGCTTTATGGTGGTTTCTCAAGCCATATTCCAGTACCGAGCATAGATCTCTGTGAGGTAGAAGACAGGGGGGAGATTCCTCTATCTCACCTGGCGGTGGTGGCTGATGCCGCAACTACGCCTTATCAGGCCGCCAAGAGGGCAGACCTTAAACCAGGAGATAATGTCGTTGTAATAGGGATTACCGGTGGTGTTGGTCAGTACATGGCGCAGGTGGCCAAGGCACTCGGTGCGAAGACAGTCATTGGTATTGCAAGAAACCCTGAAAAGCTCAAAAGAGCCCTCTCCTATGGTGCTGATTTTGTTATCAGTTCAGCCGATAGAGATGTTAAGGATGTTGTCAAGGAATTTAGAGATCTCTCAAGGGAACATAGTCTCCCAAAATATGGCTGGAAGATATTCGAGGTTTCAGGAGCGAGGTCTGGGCAGGAGATTGCATTGTCGCTGCTTTCTTATACGGGAAAGCTGATTGTCATCGGATTTGGCCTCTCAAAAGTGGAGTACGCCATTGGGAGGCTCATGGCCTTTGATGCTGAAATTATTGGAACATGGGGCTGTTTACCGGAATATTATCCTATAGTGCTTGATATGGTCTTGAATAAGAAGGTTGACATCGAGGCATTCGTGGAAACAAGGCCGATGAGTACCATCGCAGAAACATTTGAAGAGGTCCATAAAGCAGGCTCCCCTGCCAGAAGAATAGTTTTGACGCCCGATTTTTAGGCAAAAAACCAGACTTTAACCATAAGAGAGGAGTAGTAGCTATGGCACTAGATTGGATACCAAGGGCACCAAAGGACAGAAAGGTAGATCATCAGATGTACGATGAGAAATACCTGAACAAACCAGAGCCACCTAGGACTATATGTGAGAAGAGACCTCTATTGGATCCTCAAGGTAAGGAGGTTCCTGATCTCTATGTGGCCTGGATCACCCTTGACAATGAGAAACAGTATAACTCTTATACCTTTGAGATGCTTCATGCCGCTGCAGCTGCCTTTGATAAGGCCTCCCATGACCCAAGTGTTGTCTGTGTAGTTTTGACTGGTGCTGGAACAAGGGCATTCTGTACCGGAGGAAATGTCCCAGAGTATAGTGAGTACTATGTTATGAGGCC
>JABXJZ010000192.1 GCA_013375335.1 Desulfobacterales bacterium | reverse complement strand
CACGTACTGTTCCGGAACGAATAGGCGATCCTCCACATTGGGGATTGTGTGGTAGTTTTCCGACCGAAGGAGTACGTTGTTGTAGCTCGGTGGACGAGGATTTGGGTTCATCGGATTGGGTTGGTAGCGGTTGTCCCCAAAATCCACCGCATCAATTCTCCACTTTTAGATGGTGCTACCATCCGTTGTATTTTAGTTGACATCTGGGGCAACTATTGCTATCAAAAAAGTTAGTATATTTAAGATCATTTGATGGCAGAGCCCCCTCAAAGAAACAAGCTTCTCCACACCTCAGTACACCAAACACATCACAACCACCGCATCTGCCTTCCTTGAGAGGAAATGCACTATTATACAAAGCTCTTAGCTATTTTTATCTTACTGCTTCTCTCAGGGTTCTTTTCTTCATCCGAGATCTCCTTTTTTTCGCTGAGTAGGGTCAGGCTGCGGCGAAGGAAGATCCGAAAAGCTTCAGGCTACAAGCATGTAGTGAACCTCTTAAAGTCCCCCAGCACATTTCTCACCACGGTGCTTGTTGGCAACGAGATTGTTAATACATCAATCGCGGTTGTAGTTGCAGGTCTCGTCTACTCGCTTGCCAAGGACATAATGGGCGGCCGGTTTCTTCCGTTTTTCTCAATGGCAGTCACCGTCCCCGTCCTTTTGCTCTTCGGGGACATAATCCCCAAGACCATAGCTATCAAATTCCCTGAAAGGATAGCCCTGTTTAACTCCTATCCTCTGCATCTTTTTTCAACGGCAATAGCCCCGGTCAGGCATGCGCTCAATTCCGCTGCAAAGGTATTTATAGGCCTCTTCGTGAAAGACCCGACAAAACAGCCTCTCGATTCAGTAACTATCGATGAGGAAATCTTCAGGTCCATGGTAGATGTTGGCAGCCGAGAGGGAACCATTGAGCCCGGCGAGCGTGAGCTTATTCACCGGGCACTTCACCTGGATGACATATACGTATCCAGCATAATGACACCACGTGACCGTATCGTAGCCGTGCCCGTAGACATCAGTGAAGAGGCTTTTATGGAAATTATTGAGAGGGATAAGCTCTCACGGTACCCCGTGTATAAGAAAGACATCGACCATATTGCCGGCTTTGTCCATGCAAAAGACCTCCTCCGCCTGAGAAGTCTCGCCCGCGGCAAAAAGCGCCTGACAATAGATTCGATACTGCGAAAGCCGACCTTTGTGCATGAAGGCAGAAATGGACTGTCTGTGTTGCTCCAATTCCAGCAAAACAAGACCCATATAGGGATAGTGGTGGACAGCCAGGGGAAGACAGTTGGGATGGTTACCCTGGATGACATCCTCGAGGAGCTTTTCGGCGAGATAATGGATGAAACTGATATAGAGCACAAAAACAATGTTTGAACTTCTGCTTGGGGTACTCCTTATTCTGGTCTGCATCTCCTGTGAGGGATTTTTCTCAGGAACGGAGACAGCCATGGTTTCCGTTGACCGGGCGCGCATAAAGGCCCTTGCAGAACAAGGCTCCAAAAGTGCAGCCTTAGTAGAGGCCATACTTCAGACCCCGGAGAAGTTCTTCTCCACAACACTGCTTGGCACTAACATTGCCGTTGTCCTGAGCAACGCCATTGCCACACTGCTGATCATCGAATACCTTGGAGAACAATACCAATACATTACCATTCTCATCATGACACCGCTAATCCTTATTTTCGGCGAGATCGTCCCAAAAACCGTCTACCGATACCATGCTGAGCAGATGACCACGCACCTCATTTATCCCCTCAAAGCCATATCCGCAATTTTCTACCCGCTTGTCGTAATCCTGACCTCGCTGACAAGACTTCTTATGAGGCTCTTCGGCATGGGCAGTGCTCAATTCAGACCACATGCCACAAGGGAGGACCTTGAGAACTACCTGGATATGTGGAACATAAGGGGCTACCTGAGGACAGCCGAGAGGAAGATCATTGAGCGCATATTCGATTTCTCCGAGATCGATGTAGAGGACATAATGATACCCCTCGTTAACATAAAGACGCTGGAGGCACAAGACAGCATCGACAACGCCATAACCCTTGCCCGGAAAACCGGTTACTCAAGGATACCGGTATATGAGGGGGAGGTATATAATATCATAGGTATTGTCCATGCGTTTGACCTCCTGACTGCCAACGAAAAAACGCAGACCCTTAAGGACCTGATGCGCCCCGCCCCCTATGTGCCCAGCTCTGCACCCATTGATGAATTATTGAAACAGCTCAGAACTGAGGGCAAGAGCATTGCCGTTGTTGTTGATGAATACGGGGGGGCAGTAGGTATTGTGACCATTGAAGACATACTTGAGGAAGTCGTCGGTGAGATATATGATGAGTACGACAAGGAAGAGCGTCTCCTGGTGAGAACTGGAAGAGATGAGTATCTTGTGAATGCTCGCATGGAAATAGACGAACTGAACGATCGGCTCAATTTACAACTTCCCAAAGATGACTACGAAACACTTGCCGGTTTTCTGCTAAAGCATATGGAAAGGATACCCAGGGTTGGAGAAAACTTTCGGTTTGCCAACCTGGAGTTCGTCATAAGCAAGGCTGACAAGCGTTCCATCAAGGAGGTATCAATTACTGTCTCCGATGTATCAGATAGAGCCTCCCCTCCCTGAAGACATCTTTCCACCTGCATCTAGGAGAATCCTCCATCTTCTAAGGTTCGAGAACCCAACTCCGCTTCAGCCCGCCACGTAAGAGTACAGAATGAGGGAGAAAGCAGTCGCAACCTTATTTTTGACTAGTATTGGGTTTTTGTGTATTGAGTAATTGAGAGGAAGTCTAAGGCCCTGTTGACAAGCTATTAGTTTGACAAATTCGCGATGGGACTAAGTGTCAAATCACGTCTGCTTGATAAAAAGCCCCTGCTTATCCTTATTTGTATGATCGGCATAACGGCTGTAGGATATGGCATGCTCAAGGATAACGACCCCATATTCATTCTGGGAATAGTATTTGTCACCGTGGGCTACCTGCTTATTAGAAGAAGATTAAAGGACTCTACTCCTCACGACCCATAGCCCTTTCCCCCAGATCCCCGGGATCAGCCAAGAGACTGAGCGTTACCCGCAGAAGCCCAACAGAATATCCCTTGTATTTCCCTTGACACGATTAAAGCCAAAATGCTAAGGAGCACCCGAAAGTGCGACCATTAAGAGGATAAAAGGCCCATGTTCTACTCCATCAGCCTCTATACCGCTTCGGCGATCTTCGCCCTCGGCCTCATCTATAGGATCGCGACCTGGTTCTCCCTCAAGACCACTGCTGACTCAAAGGCGATACCAAGGGCAAAGAGGCTCTCAGCAGCCCTCAAGGGGATCACCCTGACCCTCTTGAGCCCCAAGCTCCTCACCCTCATCAAGGTGCTTCTCCTTGATATCATCCTCCAGAGAAAGGTCTTCAGGGAAGATCTCCTCCGCTGGGTAACCCACCTCCTCATCTACGTGGCATTCACACTGCTGCTCCTCATGCATGCCCTGGGTACACTGATCACCTCAGCCCTGTTTGCCACCTACTCACCCACCATCAACCCCTTTCTCTTCCTCCGGGATCTGTTCGGGCTCCTGGTGGTTATCGGTATCTGTCTTGCCATCTACCGCAGATATATCCTCAAGACACCACGCGTGACCACCACCCCCATGGACCTCTCTGCAATTATCCTCTTAGCCACCATCATCCTCTCAGGCATCCTGCTTGAGGCAACCAAGATCGGCTCATACTCGATCTACAAACAGATGGTCACAGACTACGCCGGCATTGAGGAGGGGCAGGAGGACTTCAAGGCCTTAACCGCCTTCTGGGTCAAGGAGTATGGCACCGTCGCCCCCACTCTCAAAGGGCCCTTTGAAGCTGAGCTCCTTGAGGCAGGAGGCGAGCTCCA
>JABXJZ010000519.1 GCA_013375335.1 Desulfobacterales bacterium | reverse complement strand
ATGGTAAAGAGGGAGTCTCTCTCCATCCTCTCAAGCCGGGTGAAAATGGGAATTGCCAGCGGCAGACCCAAGGCTGAAGCCGTCCGCGGCCTGAGAAATTTTGGCATCGAGCGATATTTTCAGAGCCTGGTCACCTTGGAAGATTGTGAGACCGAACAGGAGCGAATCTTCACATTGAAGGGAAAACGGGTGAATCTGTTCAAGCCGAACCCATTTTCCATTATAAAGGCGGTTCGTATGATCAACCCCGGGAAGGTGAAGTGCGCCTATGTGGGGGATATTCCCGATGACATTGAAGCCGCAAACAGAGCCAAGAGGGAGATAGAGATCATATCCGTGGGGTGTCTCGGTCCATACAGGGATAAAGAGAGGGCTCGGAAAAGGTTCTTAAAAATGGGGGCGGATCTCATTATCGATGGTGTGGATGACCTTGCGAGGCTCATCCAGTGAGGAGAGAATTCGTTCAGGTATTGGGAAAGGTCGCTCTTCGCAGCTCAGAAATATTTGCGTACAGGAGAGAATACAAGCAAATTCCAAGTCCTAATTTCTAAACCCTAAACAAATACAAAGCACTAATGATCAAATGACCAAAACGTTTAGGATTTAGATATTTGGATTTAGATATTGTTTAGTATTTAGTGTTTCGGATTTAGGATTTTTTCCTTGTTTGACTGCAGCACTGCAACACTGCAGCACCGCAACTCCGGCCGCCTGACCAGCCAGCGGCTCCCGATTCGCACCGGAGGCAGCTCTCTTTTTTCAACGGATGCCCCAAAAACCATGAAGCGTAGCCTTCTAGAATTTGACCTGGAGGTATTCCATGTTCAGTGCCTCGGCAACGGGTTTGTAGGTTACCTTTCCATCGAAGATATTCAAACCTCTCATCAGGGCCTTGTCACTCCGCATGGCCTCCCTGTAGCCCATATTGGCCATCTTGAGGCAATAGGGGAAGGTGGTATTGGTTAGGGCAAAGGTGGATGTCCTGGCAACAGCCCC
>JABXJZ010000518.1 GCA_013375335.1 Desulfobacterales bacterium | reverse complement strand
GACGGACTGGTCATACATGCCACCAGCACCTCGGGTGGAGGTCCACGCCATAGGAGAACGGAGCCGCTCGAAGAAGGTCAAGAAGTCAGGGAGCGTCAGGAGTTGATCCATCTTCCTACCACGTCATCAGCCAAGGTTGAGATGGCCATCCATGAGGCCAATCTGGATAAAGTACGTATCGGTCTCCCTGTAAAGGTTACGGTTGATGCGCTCCCCGGGAAGACATTTTGGGGAAAGGTTGCGAGGATCGCCCCCCTCCCTGATGCGCAAAGTGCCTGGTTAAATCCGGATCTGAAAGTCTATAACACGGATATCTATCTGGAGAACAACAGCGATGCCCTTCGGACAGGCATGAGCTGCAAGGCAGAGATAATCATCGAACAGCACGAAGAGGCCACATATATTCCCATTCAGGCCGTCCTGCGTGTTGGAGGAAAGCCTACGGTTTATATTGTAAAAGAAAATGACCTTGAGTCTAGAAACGTTGAGATCGGCTTGGATAACAACAGAATGATACGGATTATCAGCGGCCTGGAACCGGGAGAGGTCGTATCGCTGACGCCGCCCCTGGCCGCCGCTGCCGTTGAACCTACCGAATATTCCGATGATATTAAAAAAGATACTATTCCAGTAAAGACCGAAACAGAGCCGCCTTTGGAAACTATTGGCAGAGGCGCAAGTCCAGAAGGAAGACCGCCAGGAGGAGATATCCCTCGCGGGAGCGTTGAGGGGGAAGGTCCCTCTGAGGGCAATCGGGTGCTGCGTAACCTTACGCCGGAGCAGAGAGAAAAAATGCGGCAATTCTTTCAAAGCCTATCTCCGGAAGAGAGGGAACGATTTCGGAACATGTCACCCGAGGAGAAAAGAAGGTTTCGCCAGGAACGTATGGGGAGTTAATAGGTCATTGGGGGCCCGATGAACAGACTGGAACCATCAAGGTCTCATGAGGACATCGCCAGGCTGGAAGATGCCTATAAAATTTACCAGATGGGAAGGCA
>JABXJZ010000191.1 GCA_013375335.1 Desulfobacterales bacterium | reverse complement strand
GCACCTTGCCCAGGGGGATGGGGAAACCTGCGGCGTCGCCGTTGAGTCGGCTGCATGGGTAACCATAGACGTCCTTCCCCTTATCAAGGGAAAGAAGGTGGCTACGCCGAGGTTTGAGGACGATGAGTACATCATGTCGGCTGGAAGCGCCCGTCCGATGGATGATGCTATGCGGATAGCATACGTTGATATGGTGAACTGGCTGGTGGCAGACTACGGCTTTGATAAGTGGGACGCCTATCAGCTGTGCTCCCAGGTTGCCCTCATGCGGGTCGGCAATGTGGTGGATACTTACTATACTATGGTCATTAAGTTCCCGAAGAAGTATCTGCCCAAATAGGTAGGTCACCGAGCTTGGATCCGGGCGTTACCTTGTCTATGGCTATCCCCTCCTCTTACCTCCCGGCAGTTAGGCAATCTCCTCGAACCACATGAGATTGTACGCCCCCAGCATTTTGCCAATCTTTATGGCAGTGCCAACCAGGGTTCCGTTCATTTCGGTTGTAAATGAGCACATACATCTTGATGAAGGTCCTTGAATACGCCCCGAGTAGATACGATAAGGGCATTCGTGTTCTCACGCTCGGGGGGTTGGAGAGGGCCTATGATCGTTTGACATCTCATATAGAGGAAGGGCAGAAGGTCCTTGATCTCGGCTGTGGGACTGGTGCACTGACGCTACGGGCTGCCCTGAAAGGCGCAAAGGTGAAGGGCATTGATATTAATCCGCAGATGCTCGATATTGCGCGGGGAAAGATAGTCGAGGCGAATCTCGCCTCAAAGGTAGAGGTCTGTGAGATGGGTGTTGCTGAGCTTGGAGGTGAAAGACGGGAGAGCTACGATGTTGTGATGGGTGGCCTTTGCCTTTCTGAGTTAACGGAAGATGAACTCACCTATGCCCTGAGACAAGTTAAGGAAATATTAAAGCCCGCAGGCCTTCTGCTCATTGCTGATGAAGTAAGACCCAAGAGCATCTCAAAGCTAATGCTCAATTGGCTCATAAGACTTCCGCTTGTAGTGTTTACCTACCTCATTACCCAGGCTACTACAAAGCCCGTCATGGATCTGCCGGAGAAGATACAAGGAGCAGGCCTGGTAATTGAGTCAGTCAGATTGAGCAGAATGGAGGACTTTATCGAGTTGGTAGCCAGGAAGCCTAAAGGGGGATGAGATGAATCTGCTCAAATTTCTCGTGGCTACTATCGTTGAGACCTTACTGAGGGTCCTTCCTTTCCCCTGCAAGACGGGTTTGGTCAAGATAGGGAATCCAGACAGGAATGCACCTGTTCTTCTCACATGCAACTACCACCTGACCGTGGAAAGGCTAAGAAGGGCATTAAAGGGGGTGGATGCCTATCTTCTTGTTGCCAATAGCAGGGGGATCAATGTATGGTGTGCTTCCACAGGTGGTCTTTTTACAAGTCATGATGTTATTTCAGTCTTAAAGACCAGCGGAATTGAAGGGCTTGTGGATCACAGAGATCTGATCCTGCCCCAGCTTGCTGCCACAGGTGTTGAATCCAAGATCATAGGTAAAAAGACTGGATGGAAGGTAATCTGGGGTCCTGTTCTTGCCAAAGATATCCCTGCCTTTCTACAAAACAAGCTCGAGAAGACCTCGCAAATGCGACAAACTGAGTTTCCTCCTATGCAGCGTATTGAGATGGCTGTGGCCTGGGCGTTCCCAATTTCCATCATCCTGGCCCCCTTCATGATTCCCTTTTGGCGTGAAGCTGTCTTTCCTTTCATTTCCCTGGTTTGGGGGCTGTCTTTCTCAATCTTCCTGTGCTTTCCCCTCTATAGCCAGTGGCTCAGCCCTGAGGGGAGAAGGGTTGGCTTTATTTTTTTTGATTTCGGGCGGGGTGGATTTCAACTCATCCTATGGGGAGCCATCATCCTTGGTCTTATTACCTATAGCATGGCGGTTGGTGATTTCAGGTGGGGATTTATTCTCCGCTGGGGCTTCATGAGCCTCATCATCGTTCTCCTTTTGAGCATTGATGTAATGGGCAGCACGCCTGTATTGAAGAGCGGCCTGCATGGGGATAGACTGCTGAAGATCCACCTTGATGAGCGGAAATGCAAGGGTGTGGGTGTTTGTGAGCAGGTGTGCCCAAGGGATTGCTATGAGGTGGATAGGGATCGGCACACTGCAAGGATACCGAGGGCTCGCCGCTGTGTGAAATGCGGGGCCTGTATGGTTCAGTGCCCCTTTGATGCCCTGTATTTTCAGAGTCCGAGAGGCGAGATACTCACACCAGAAACGGTCAGAAGGTTTAAACTAAATCTTGTTGGCAAGCGGCTTGTGAAGGTGGAGGGGAGATTGTGATGAGGGAAAGGATGGCGAGGGCCCTGCGCAGGAGTGATGCTGAGTACACGGAAATCCGGATTGAGAGCGTAACTTCCTCTTGGGTGAATTTCAGAGGTGAAGAGCTGGACAGCATTGGCTCATTGAGGACAGTGGGCGGGATAGTGAGGGCGCTTTTCAAGGGCGGCTGGGGCTACGTGAGTTTCAATGATCTCAGTGATCTTGAGGCCAGAGTGAGGGAGGCCTGTGAGTCCGCACGATTAGTAGGTAGAGAAGAGAGCAAGTTCGCTGAAGTGGAGCCAGCTGCTGATGAGATGCGAGCGAGCCTTGAGAAGGATTTTCGAGGGCTCTCCCTGTCAGAGAAGAAGTCTGTAATCGAGGAGTACAATAGGATCGTTCTCGGTTACCACGAGAAGATTGAGACATCGAATGTGAGCTACGGCGACAGTTTCAGAAAAGTCTGGTACGGTAACTCTGACGGAGCTTACATTGAAGATGAGCGACCTGATGTGGCGGTGAGCATATCAGCCACTGCCCGGGAGGGCGATAATGTGCAGCGAGGATTTGAGAGCATAGCGGGCAGTTCGGGCTTCCAGATCATTGAAGGGCTGCAAGAGAAGGCGGAAAGTGCAGCCAAGCGTGCTGTGGAGTTGCTTTCAGCACCGCCGGTCAGGGGTGGGAAATATCCTGTAATCATAAACCCCAGATTAGCAGGGGTCTTTGCCCACGAGGCCTTTGGGCATTTGAGCGAATCGGACTTTGTATACGAAAGTGAGCGTATGAAAGAGCTGATGGTGCTGGGAAAGCGCTTCGGTTCTGATATCTTGGATATAGTGGACGACGGCACTATCCCTGGTCTGAGAGGAACGCATAAATACGATGATGAAGGGGTGAAGACCAGGAAGAATTACTTGATCAAAGGGGGTATTTTAGTGGGAAGGTTGCATTCCCGTGAGACCGCAGCCAAGATGGGTGAGCAGCCCACTGGCAATGCGAGGGCCATTGGCTACCAACACCAACCGATCGTACGTATGACCAACACCTATATCGACAAGGCAGGGGCCACTTTTGAAGACATGAGAAAGGATGTGAAGCTGGGGCTCTATGCCCTGGACATGGTTGGCGGGCAGACATCCATGGAGCTATTCACCTTCAGTGCTGCATACGGTTACATGATCAGGGACGGCGAGATAGCGGAGCTGGTCAGAGATGTAGTGCTGACGGGAAACGTCTTTGAGACATTGATGAATATTGATATGATAGGCAATACAGTAGAATGGCCGCCAGCAGGCGGTGGCTGCGGGAAGGGCGGGCAGTCTCCCCTTCCTGTGGGATTGGGTGGTCCGTATCTCCGTATTCAGAACGTGGTGGTAGGGGGCAGGCAAGGATGATTGTAAACCGGTTGATCGAGGAAGCGATGAAGAAAGCCCAGGGTGCTCAGGCCTCCTTGGGGCAGACGGAATCCACAAGCGTGTCCTTTGAGAACGACAAGCTTAAATCGGTGAGATCTTCCCAGGACACAGGTATGAGCGTAAGGCTCATCGTGGATGGCAAGATCGGCTCATCCCATACCACGGATATAGGCGATGTTCACGGGGTCGTT
>JABXJZ010000517.1 GCA_013375335.1 Desulfobacterales bacterium | reverse complement strand
ATGACGGCAGTGGAAAGGTACTACAGTGGATCTCCCGACATGGAGACGGTCTTATTAGATCTGGTCAAGGTAAATGGCTCTCTGGTTCAACCAGAAATCGGGGAAGACCTCAGTGAGGTTAAACTCAAAGCTAATGATCCACCCGTAGTTAAGTTTGTTAATTTGCTGCTGCTTGATGCCATTGAGCGAAGAGCCAGTGATATCCACATCGAGCCGGGAAAGGGAAAAGCTAACATTCGAATTCGTATTGACGGGATTTTACAGAACATAACCCCTCCTCCCAAGGCCATGCATTCAGCCATTATCTCCCGGGTAAAAATTCTTTCCAATCTGGACATTGCTGAAAGGAGACTGCCTCAGGATGGTCGTTCTGCGGTGAGAATAGGAGACAGGGAAGTTGACATCAGGATCTCCACTTTTCCCACCCTGTATGGAGAAAAGTTGGTAATGCGTCTTTTGGATAAGGAGAAAATTTCCTTGGGCCTTGAGGACCTAGGTCTTAGCCCGGGTCAACTCTCAAAGTTCGAAAAGGTACTCAAAAAGCCCTATGGAACGGTATTGGAAACCGGGCCCACCGGCTGTGGAAAGACTACCACCCTTTACGCTGGCCTGAAGCATATTAACAGTCCAGAGAGGAATATTGTTACCATAGAAGACCCCATTGAATACGATTTAGCCGGGATCAATCAAACCCAGGTAAAGCCTGAGATCGGTCTGGACTTTGCCCGGGGTCTTAGGGCCATTCTTCGACAGGACCCTGATGTAATCCTGGTGGGGGAAATTCGTGACCGTGAAACGGCTCAGATTGCTACAAGAGCTGCCTTGACCGGACATCTGGTCTTTAGCACTCTGCATACTAACGACGCCGTGGGTGCCATAGCTCAACTGCAATACTTTCGTATTGAACCCTACCTCATTGGCTCTGCCGTTGACTTGGTTATAGCCCAGAGACTGATTCGTCGTGTCTGCTCTAACTGCCGGGATTATTATACTCTTTCC
>JABXJZ010000516.1 GCA_013375335.1 Desulfobacterales bacterium | reverse complement strand
GCAACATCCGATTTGTAGATTACCCTTGATCGGTACCCACTTCTCAAGCAGATTACGCTCAGAAACAACGGAGTCGCGTACAAAGTCCGGAAACTCCAGCTGATTTTCCCTTGACGGAATTGGCATCATATGTTAAGTTATACTTAACAAAATCTGGATGGAAGGATGTCTCTCAAACGATCTTCCAGCTCAACCCCGACCCTCGGGATCATTGACCGGTTTCACCGGCTCGCGGGTTTCTCTCCCCTCAGGGCTATGCTGAAGAGATCCACCTCTCCATGCACTCTCTGCCACGACAATCACATGGAAAGGGCCATGATTCTTTATTGCCAAAATGGAGATATAAGCAATTCCATCCCGTGGTCCTGTTACCTGAAAGTGCTGATATATCAGTCTCTTTTGGAAATGGTGAGGGTCTGGCTTGGGGTGGACCGTCCTGTATTCAGGGAACTTCTGTCGGAAAAACATACACGCCATCTAATTGTCAATTATCTTCGGGGATTCGCCCAGTTCGGGGCGACCACTCCGCAGCCTTCGGGGGCACCTGTTATCCTGGTATGGGAGATTACTCGATCCTGCAACCTCAACTGTGTTTACTGTCATGTCAATGCCGACCAAAACCCCATGAATAACGAATTGACCCGAAGTGAGAAGCTTGAGTTGATCCAGCAAGTTGCAGAAGCAGGGACCAATGCCCTTATGATCTCCGGTGGCGAGCCTATGACTTCTCCCGATCTGCCTGAAATGATTCACGAGGCCCATCAAAGAGGCCTTTACACCGTTCTCATCACCAACGGAACTCTCCTTGGCCGCGAAAATGCTTGTTGCCTAAAGGAGGCTTGCCTCGACTATGTTAAAATCAGTATCGACTCAGTTTCCCCTGAAATCCACGATGCGCTCCGCGGAAAGGGATGCTGGGAAAAGGCAATTGCGGGGATTCAAAATGCCGTGGGCGCAGGCATTAACACGGGAATCTCCATCACAGCCACACAAGCCAACTTC
>JABXJZ010000190.1 GCA_013375335.1 Desulfobacterales bacterium | reverse complement strand
TATGGATTTAGTCGAGAAGGAGATCTGCATTAATCACCGTCTCCTCAGGGATGGAAACCTTCTTTGACGAATGGCTGGCAATGTTCACATCCCCCCTTATAACAACTCCCTTACCGAAGTATACATTTCCGTGAATTGTCAAGGATCTGCAATCGATCAGGGAAGGGGCATTATTGGCAAATCTTTCCCTTAGCTGGTCAATCTTCTTATAGTACCTATCATCGAGGTCTATCCGTATAGTCCCAAATCTCCTCTCGCGATTTTGGATAATCCTGCTGTCCTCGGTCAGTACATAGCAATCAGACCAGAGGGCAAGGAGGTCCTGAGACTTCTTGACAGGAACAAACCGTGTCCTCGGCACTCGTACGGCCGTAGCCCTTTCAAAAAGGGAGATAGCTGATCCCAGGGCTGTCTCAATTTGGTAAACTTCCGGCGAAGAGCCATCCCTTAGATCAATTCTCTTAGGATTAATAATCATAGGAAGCCCGAGGGCGTTGGCAGCCTCCTCGAGCTTGCCTTTCAGAAGTATAAGGTTGATCCATATGTTGTTGGTATTAAAGTATCGGTACACATCTATATCCTGAAACTCCTGTGTTTCTTCCTCAGGACACTGGGCTATCTCTCTGAGGATGAGACCGCCGGTCCTCAATTTAGCCAGGTGCCCACCTTTGATGTCTGCCTCTGTTCTGTCTGCAACCTCCATCATGAATGGAAAATCCTGGGAGGCAAAGTAACCGAGTATTGCCTCATCCATGAGCCCGCCCAGATTATCGGAGTTGGATACAAAGGCATATTTATAGCCTTTACTAGTCATCTTATCCAGCATGCCAGAGGTGATCAGGGCGAGATAGAGATCTCCATGGCCGGGAGGGTTCCACTCACAATCCCGGTCCATGGGCCACATTGCGGGGCTGAGGTCTTCTTTGAGGACCTTTGGAAATTTGTGCTGTAGAAAGGAGAGGGGAATATCAGAGGCCAGGTCAGGGTATTTGCCTAGGAATTGTATGCTATCTTTATTTGTTTTATAGCTGTTCAGGAGCACCAGGGGGATTTTTATTCCCTGTCTCTCCCGCTGGTTCAGGATTTGTCTAGCAGTAATATCAAGGAAGTTTAACCCATCCTTTACCTCAATGAGGGATTTAGGCCTGGATAAGCCCATGCTTGTTCCCAAACCCCCATTCAACTTAATTATCACGGTTTCCTTAGTTGCCTGGCGTCCATCCTCCGCGAACCCATTTAGCATTTCCCTATAGGCTATATCGCCTTTTGTAACCGGACTAATCGCCTCTCGCGACAGTAATCCCCTTTCCCCTCTCACGAGTTTGTCATAGTAAAATCTAAAGGCCTCGATAATGAGAGGAGGAATTCCCTCTTCTGCCATCTTTTTCGCAAATAGGCGAAATCTCTCCTCTGGCTCCGCCCCTTGTAGCTTGGCCTGCATATACGCCTATTCCCACTATTGCTGCTAGAGGTTATAGGAGATGATCCGAAAGATCAATAACATTCTTGGTGCAATTACTTTGACAACTATACATCGTTTATATATGTTTGACGGGGGATTGGCCTGAGGACGTACCCGGCAACGATGACGTCCACGTGTTGATATAAGCGGTTAAGGGGACGAGATCAGCGTAAATAGACTATGAGAGATGAGTCTACATTTCTGGATCAGTTTAATTCATATTTTAGCAGGATAAACCAAGAACTGGACAGGGTACTTGAGTCCAGAGTGTCCTTGATAGAAGAGGTAGGAAGTTATAGCTTGCGTGGAGGGGGTAAGAGGCTAAGGCCACTCTTCTTTATCTTGTGCTGTCAACTCTGTAATTACCACGAGAGTGATATATATCCCCTTTCTACCATCTTTGAGTGTATTCACGCAGCAAGCCTTTTACATGATGATGTCCTTGATAATGCTTCCTTTAGAAGGGGAAGGTCATCAGCGAATAAGATCTGGGGAAACTCCGCGGCGGTCCTGGTGGGTGATTTTCTCTTCACCAAATCTTCCAGGATCGCAGTTGAGAAGAAGCAGGTTGAATTGTTAAAGGTCCTCGTAGATACTGCTGTTGTGATGACTGAGGGTCAGGCACTGGAGCTTTATAACACCTATAACTGCAACATGACAAGAAGGGAATATATGGGCATCATTACCTCCAAGACAGCTGCCCTTATATCGGCTGCCTGTGCAAGTGGCGGCATCGTAGCGGGGGCAAAGCAAGCGATGATCCAATCTTTGAGAAATTTTGGCCTCAATATGGGTATTGCGTTTCAAATTGTAGATGATGTGCTTGACTACACTGATCCTGTAAGGAAATCCGGGAAGCAGATAGGCAATGACCTAAGAGAGGGGAAGGTGACCCTTCCACTGATATATACCCTCACCTACCTGGGCAAAGGGGAAAGGGATAGGCTGGAGCATTTGTTCAGAAATGGAAAGGCCTCAGAAAAGGATTATTTGAGGATAAGAGAGCTTGTACAGGATAACGGTGCCATAAATAAATGTCGCAAAGATGCGCAACACTATGTGGATCTCGCCGAAACTTACCTCAGCCTCTTTCCCGACTCACCAATAAAAGACTCCCTTCTGAAATTAAACCAATTTGTCGTCGATAGAAGTTACTAGCTACCACATCCCTGATCTTTTCAATAGGAAGCAAGATCCAACCGGGTGTCATGATCAATCAGAAGAAGCAGGCCTTTCAGTTTATCATACTTCTGGGAGTTGTTAGTCTATTCGGAGATATAACCTACGAGGGAGCGAGAGGGGTTACCGGCCCTTATTTAAGACTCTTTGGTGCAAGTGCTGTTGCTATTGGTTTAGTAGCAGGGCTGAGTGAATTTGTGGGATATGCATTGAGGCTTGTATCGGGGTATGTTGCGGACAAATCAGAGGGATATTGGGCCTTGACAATTCTGGGTTATGGGTTAATCCTCTCAATCCCCGTCCTGGGATTTGCCGGAAGCTGGCAGCTTGCCGCCACCTTGATAATCCTGGAGAGGATGGGAAAGGCGATCAGGTCTCCAGCCAGGGATACTATATTATCTCATGCGACAAATGTGGTAGGCAGGGGATTAGGGTTTGGTATACACGAGGCCTTGGACCAGGTCGGTGCCATAATTGGGCCTTTGGTCTTTTCTGCTGTGTTCCTTTTGGAGGGGAGTTACAGAGATGGGTTTAGAATCTTGTGGTTACCGGCTTTTTTGACATTGGGCATTCTTCTCATAGCCAAGAGGAAGGCACCAGTGCCAGTGGGATTTGAGACCCAGGGCAAGACACCTGAAAAAAGGCTTTCCAAGACTTTCTGGCTCTACTCTCTTTTTATCTTCCTCAGTGTAGCCGGGTTTCCAAGTTTCCTGCTCATATCCTATCATTTCAAGGCTCAGGCTATTGTCTCCGATGTCCACATTCCTATCTTCTATGCTATCGCCATGGGTGTCGATGCCCTTTCGGCCGTTGTCGTTGGTAAGGTGTACGATAAGGTAGGATTAAAATCGCTGATAACGATTCCTTTGCTGACGATCTTTATCCCCTTCCTTTGCTTTTCTCAGATTTATGCCTATGTGCTCGTGGGGACTGTACTATGGGGAGCGGTAGTCGGGACTCACGAAACCATTATGAGGGCAGCCATAGCTGATTTAACACCAATTACGAAGAGAGGCACTGGCTATGGGATATTCAATTCCACATATGGAGTGGCTTGGTTTCTCGGTGCCCCTATCATGGGCCTGTTATACGATCTTTCTATTTCCCATGTAGTTGGCTTTGTTGCCCTGCTGGAATTGATCTCAATACCGGTTCTCTTTTCTGTTAACAGATCGGTGGCATTGCGCGGCAGGCAGAGAGGAAAGGCTCGAGAATGGTAGCAGGACTACAGGCTCTGGACGGATATCCTCCCAGGGGGAATGGAATCATCGGG
>JABXJZ010000515.1 GCA_013375335.1 Desulfobacterales bacterium | reverse complement strand
CTTCGGCGAAAATTTTGAAGATGTGGACAACGGTGTCGAAAGTGCATTCTACGGCAATCAGACCTCAACGTTTTTTGTTGTCGGCTTTCCCGGATTTGCTTATCCGGATGGTCTTATTCCGGGCACAACTTATTACTGGCGTATCGATGAGATTGAGGCCGACGGTACAATACGCAGAGGCGATATCTGGAGCTTTACGGTCCCACCCAAGACTGCATACCTCCCCGAGCCGGCTGATGCTGCTGAGCAGGTAGACCCGGATGCAGACCTTAGCTGGACGCCAGGCTTCGGTGCAAAATTGCACACTGTGTATTTAGGGGACAATTTTGACGATGTGAACAATGCCGCCGGAGGTCTTCCTCAGGGGGCTGGAACCTATGACCCAGGCACACTTAAATTGGCAAAGACTTACTACTGGCGGGTCGATGAGTTTGATGCCGTTGAGACATATAAAGGCGACGTCTGGAGCTTTACGACCCAGGGCGCTGTAGGGGGCCCTGAGCCTTCTAATGGCGCTGTGGATGTAAAGCAGACACAGATTATTAGCTGGTCGCCAAGTGCTTATGCTGCTTCGCATCAGTTATATTTCGGTACAGATAAAGAGGTCGTGCGCAGTGCCGATACGGGTTCACCGGAGTATAAAGGCACTATGGACCTCGGTTCCGAGAGCTATGATCCCGGAAAACTTTTATGGGATACCACCTATTATTGGCGTGTTGATGAGGTCAATGACGTCAATCCCGACAGTCCGTGGTCAGGCCCAGTCTGGAGCTTTACGACAGCGGACTTTCTCATTGTGGACGATTTCGAGAGCTACAATGACCTTAATCCCGATGAGCCCGGGAGTAACAGAATATTTTATGCCTGGTTAGACGGATTAGAAGACCCGACAAACGGTTCTGTCGTTGGTTATGATAGTCCTCCTTTTGCCGAGCAAACTATCGTTCATGGTGGCAGCCAGTCGATGCCGCTTTACTACGACAACAGTGTTGGGTACTCTGAGGCGACTTTG
>JABXJZ010000189.1 GCA_013375335.1 Desulfobacterales bacterium | reverse complement strand
ATGGTATCGCACGCATTAACGCAGTCAAGGTAGACAGAGACCATATAGTTAGCCCCCCAAGTGACGACATCGACTTTAGTGATGTCTGTGGCCAAGAAAACGTGAAGAGGGCCTTGGAGATTGCCGCAGCAGGTGGTCATAACCTCTTGATGATTGGCCCCCCGGGTGCTGGGAAGACCATGCTTGCCCAACGGCTCTCCACTGTCTTACCCGGCCTGACGTTTAGGGAATCCCTGGAGACATCCAAAGTCTATAGCGTTATGGGCCTTATGCCGAAAAGCCAGGGCCTGATCAAGATCAGACCTTTTCGGGCACCTCACCACACCGTATCCGATGCTGGTCTCATAGGTGGGGGTCAGATACCGAAACCGGGGGAGGTTAGCCTAGCACATAACGGTGTCCTTTTCTTAGATGAAATGCCGGAGTTCAAAAAGCACGTCCTCGAGGTGCTCAGGCAACCAATGGAAACTGGTTTGGTTACCATATCCAGGGCGAACTCGACCGTAACTTATCCGGCTAACTTCATTCTGGTCGGGGCCATGAATCCATGTCCGTGTGGCTTCTATGGTGACACAAAGCGGGAGTGCACATGTTCGTATAGGGAGATACGGAGGTACAGGGGGAGAATATCGGGTCCCCTTCTGGATCGGGTAGATATCCATATCGATGTGCCCTCCGTACCTTTCAAAGATCTGGCAGGGACTGGCCAAGGCGAATCCTCTTCCGAGATTCGCCAGAGGGTTGTGGCTGCGAGAGAGATCCAAGGGAAGAGGCTGCAGAAGACGAAGATCCATACCAATGCCATGATGAACAGCAGGCAGGTAAGGAGATTCTGTCAAGTAGATGAAAAGTCCCACTCCCTGTTGGAAATGGCTATGGAGAAATTCGGGCTCAGTGCGCGAGCCCTTTCACGCATTCTTAAGATCGGCAGAACCATAGCAGATCTTGCCGGCTCTCAAGACATTGAGCAGGCTCATATAGCCGAGGCAATACAATATAGGTCTCTCGATAGGAAATTGATGGCATGAAGAGAATTATCAAAGCGACAATCCTTGTTTTTGTCCTTATCCTCTTTTTAATCGCCGCAACAGGTATTGCCTTATGGTATCTTTGGTCGAGTAATCTTCCGTACATTGGCTCTCTTAGGGATTACAACCCACCGCTCATCACAGAAATCTTTGCTGACGATGGTGAGATTATTGGTCAGTTCTGCGATGAGAGGAGGATCTTAGTACCCTTTGAGCAGATCTCGGAGCATGTTATCAATGCCTTTGTCGCCGCGGAAGATGCCCGATTCTTCACGCACAGGGGTATTGACTTCTTAAGTATCTTGAGGGCGCTTACCAAGAATATTATGGCGGGCAGGATTGAACAGGGGGGAAGCACCATAACACAGCAGGTCACCAAATCACTTCTCCTCAAAAACCCTGCGAGGACGTACAAAAGGAAGGTCAGGGAGGCACTGCTCTCCCTTCAAATTGAGAGGGAGTTCTCTAAACAGGATATCCTCTGCCTTTACCTGAATCAAATATATCTGGGTCATGGTCTCTATGGTATTGAGGCGGCGAGCCAATCCTACTTTGATAAAAAGGCCAGTGAATTGACTATCGCGCAATCAGCCCTTCTTGCTGGTCTTGCCCAGGCGCCAAGTAGGAATTCTCCGATCAAACATCTTGACAGGGCCAAACTGCGGCAGAGATACGTCCTCGACAGGATGAAGACGGAGGGTTTTATAGACGATGAGCAATATGAAGAGGCACTGAAAGCCGAGTTACCCGTACAGCCAGATCAAGAACAATATCCTCTGAAAGCGCCGTACTTCACCGAATATATTCGCCAAACTATCGAGCGAGAATATGGTCGACATGCCCTCTATGGGGGTGGATTAAAGGTTTATACCACCGTTAATCTACCGATGCAGATGGCAGCAAAAAGGGCTATTGAAAGGGGCCTCAAAGAGCTTGATAAGAGAGAGGGATTCAGGGGCCCCATAGGAAAGCTCTCTCCCGATGAGGTAGCGCAGTTCAACGAGCAAATGACCGAAAGATTAAGGGAAAACCCATTGGAGGTAGGGGCAATTATCGAAGGTGTTGTCACGGAGGTAGACAGCAAGAACAAACAGACCCTTGTCCAGATCGGCGATCAGTGTGGGATACTTCCCCTGTCAAATATGACATGGGCACGGATGGTTGATCCGGAAACGGCTTACTTTGAGAGTGAATTGAAAGATCCCGCTGATGTCTTAGCTCCAGGAGATATCATTTTGGTGAAAACCATCGAGAAGGCCAATGGTTCTGCTGGCTGGATCTTATCTTTAGAACAAGAACCTGAGGCACAGGCTGGCCTTATTTGCTTGGAGGCCAAGACAGGGCATGTGAAGGCAATGGTTGGCGGATCAGATTTCGCTAAGAGCCAATTTAACAGGGCGGTTCAGGCAAGGAGACAACCTGGCTCTGCGTTCAAGGCTATGATTTACTCCGCGGCCTTGGATAAGGGGTTTACACCCTCTTCAGTCATTGTCGATGCACCCTTTATCTCCCCCACTGGTGAGGAGAAGAAAATGTGGAAGCCGAAAAACTACAAAGAGAAATTCTTCGGTCCTACCTTACTCCGGACTGGCATCATAAAATCACGGAATATAGTTACCATAAAGATCCTCAATGAGATTGGTATCAACTACGCAATTGATTATGCACAGCGGATGGGGATAGAATCTTCGCTCAACGCCGATCTATCACTGGCCCTTGGTTCATCGGGCATGTCCCTTTTGGCATTAACAAGGGCATACTCAGTGTTTGCCAATGGTGGTATGTTGGTAAAACCCGTGTTTATTACCAAAATAGTTGACAGAAATGGAAAGGTCCTCGAAGAGAACCACTCCTCATTTACTGAGTCGATCTCTCCAGAAACAGCATATATAATGACAGATCTGTTGGAGGCAGTGGTCACTGAGGGTACAGGTTGGAGGGTGAGAACGCTGAAAAGACCGGTGGCAGGCAAAACTGGGACGACCGACGATCTGAGGGATGCATGGTTTATCGGTTTTGACCCTGATCTTGTTACTGGTGTCTGGATGGGCTATGATGACAGGAAACCAATGGGCAAAGGAGAAACTGGATCAAGGGCCGCCAGTCCTCTATGGCTCTACTTCATGAGAGAAGTCCTGGAAGGAAGACCCATAATCCCCTTTAACCATCCGGACGGCGTAGTTATCACCAAAATAGATACCCGGACCGGTCTGTTGGCTAGCCCGTTTTCCAAAAAGACCTGCTTTCAGGCCTTCAAGAAGGGCACAGAGCCCACTGCTTATTCCCCAAAGCCAGACCTTGGAAAGCGGGGGGAATTCTTTGAGCTTGATATGGACTACTCCGGTAAATAACGATAATCAGTTCAAACGGCGTGTTCGCCTGATAAACAGGACTGATGATCTGCAAAGTAATTGTCTCTAATCTTCAGATAATCCTCCTCCAATAAACTGTTTGACTGAGCGTAGAGAGATGATCTATTCAGCATGAGGGTAATCTCTTCCCTTGATATCTTGTTTCCCTCCATCTGTTACTTGGTCGTTCATAGGGTCGCTTATGCCAATGTACAACTACTTACGTAGTACCCTGTATACTGTAATGGGCGAATGTATCCCTTTTAGCTGAACTGTGCCTGCTTTTTCAATAGTAGCCACATCCTTTGCCTTGCTGTATGTCCTCTGACTTACTAAGATCTCGCCCGGCTTGGCTATCTGCTCCAACCTGGCCGCGATGTTGACCTGATTGCCAATTACCGTATAGTCTCTATGGAATTCCGAACCAATATTGCCTACAGTCATATACCCCGTGTTTATCCCTATCCCGATGCTCAGATCGTATCCGTAGGATAACCACTCATCCTTCAATTCATCTACCTTCTTTTGCATATCAATAGCCAA
>JABXJZ010000024.1 GCA_013375335.1 Desulfobacterales bacterium | reverse complement strand
TGAGGAGCCTCCATTCAGCCCAATCAGTACCCCTGACCTCTACAAGGAATATCCTCTGATTTTGACAACAGGACGGAGGTCCTCGGCCTACTTCCACTCAGAGCATAGGATGATCCCATGGCTAAGGGAGATAGAGCCCGATCCCATAGTTGAGATCCATCCGGAAACAGCTGAGCAGCTTGGCATCAAAGATGGCGACCTCGTATGGGTGCAAAACTGGCTTGGCAAATGCCGGCGCAAGGCTAAGGTCACCCCTGTAGTACATCCGGAGATAGTCATGGTAACCCATGGCTGGTGGTTCCCGGAAAGGGAAGGCCCGGAACCTTCCCTATTTGGCGTCTGGGAGGTGAACGTAAATCAGCTCATCCCGATGGGGCATACAGGTAAGTCTGGGTATGGATGTCCCCTGAAGAGTATCCTCTGCAAGGTTTATAGGGCAGGAGGGGAGTAAATGTCCGACTACGGAATGCTGGTCGATTACGAATACTGCACCGGCTGCCATGCTTGTGAAGTCGCCTGTAAACAGGAGCACCGAATACCTGCAGGGAGGGTAGGGGGGTTGAAGTTATCGAGTCAATCCAAGAGCTTCCCGGGGGAAAGGTAGACATCACCTACTTTCCACTCTTGACCCGCCTATGCCTTTTCTGTGCTCCCAGGGTCAAGAAAGGCCTCTTGCCTGCGTGCGTAAAGCACTGCATGGCACAATGCCTAAAATTCGGCCCTGTGGAAGAACTGGCCAGGGAAACCCCCCGCAAACGAAAGGCAGTTCTCTGGACACGATGAAATACCCTAGCGCATGAGGCTGGGCAAAAACAGGGCGATTTGGGGGAAGATGATCAAGATGATATTGCATACAATCAGGGCACCCAGTAGAGGGAGTATCCCTTTAAAGATAATTTCCAGAGGGATATCTTTCGCCACGCCGCTGACCACATAGACGTTTACCCCCACCGGCGGCGTGATCACCCCCATCTCCGTTATCAGCACGATGATCACCCCAAACCAGATGGGGTCATAACCGAGGTTGACCGCGACAGGATAGAAGATGGGGATGGTAAGCAGGATCATCGCCAAGGAATCCATAAAGCATCCACCGATGAGATAGATAGAGACGATCACGCCGATGATGGCCCATGGAGGCAAGGGAAGCCCGGCCACCCAATCTGCCAGGATGTAAGGGATCCTGGTTACAGCCAGAAAATGGCCGAAGACCGTTGCGCCTGCGACGATTACCAGCACCATACAGGAGATGCGGACGCTCTCCCAAATTGCCGCCAAAAACTTCTCCCAGCTTATATGTCTCCTGCTTACAGCGAGCATAAGGGTGATAAAGACGCCAGCGGCCCCCGCCTCGGTGGGAGTAAAAAACCCCCTGAACAATCCCCCCATGACGAGCCCGAAGATAAGCAGCATCTCAATGACCCCCGAAAGGGATTGCAGCTTCTCCCTGAGGCTCGTCTTGGGGCCGGGTGGACCCAGCACGGGCTTCATGCGAACGCGGATATAGATGGTTAAGATAAAGAGAACGGACAGCAGGACACCAGGAAGGATACCGGCGGCAAAGAGCTTACCTATGGACTGTTCGGTCATGATGCCATATATGATGAAGATTACACTGGGTGGGATGAGGATCCCCAGGCTGCCACCCGCAGCGACCGAGCCGGTGGCCAGCTCCATGCCATACTTATATCTCTTCATCTCTGGAAGGGCTACCGTGGCCATGGTGGCCGCGGCGGCGTTCGTAGACCCGCAGATGGCGGCAAAACCGGCGCATGCCCCGATGGTGGCCATGGCCAGACCACCTGGAAAGTGCCCCAAAAAGGTGTAGGCAGAGTCGTAGAGCCTGCGACTTATCCCGGCGTGGAAGGCGATCTGCCCCATAAGGATGAAAAGGGGGACAACGGTCAAACTATAGGAGCCGAATGTGACGAAGATATCCTTGGCAAAAAGCCTCAATCCCGCTTCCAGGGAGACCAGATAGCTAAACCCCAGGAATCCTACCAAGGCCATCACAAACCCGACGGGCATACGGGAGAAGAGGGCAATGATAAGGACAACCAGGCCGATTAGTCCCACCGTTGTTGGATCCATCTCCTACCCCTTATTAACCAGAGGGAAAGTCCTCTGACCACGCCCTTGCCTCCCTGACCATTACCAGTAGGATGTCTACGAGAAGGACCAGACACACGATGGCGGCAGACAAGGCAATCCCATAGAGCACGGGGAAAAAGGGTAGTTGTAAGGTCATTGACACCTCGCCCGAGGTCCGCAAATCGTTGCCATATCTTATGCACTCCCAGGCCAGCAAGGCAAACAACAAGAGACTCAGAAGATGGGTGATCAGATAGATAACCTCCTGAACCCGAGGGGAAAACCTCGTGACAACTACCTGCACGGCTACGTGACCACGCTCAATGGTAGTCTGGGCCATGGCAAAGCTGGCTACCACGGCCCCCAAAAAACCAGCGACCTCATACGTGCCGAGGATGGGATGCCTGAAAAGACGCAAGACGATATCCGCACAGGTGAGGCCCATCATCCCCACCAGACTCCACCCCGCAACCCAGTTGAGTATCCGAGATAACCAGCGGGTCAATCTTATAACTTGAGACATCTTCCGCCCGATAAATAAATACTGGGGTTGCCATAGCCCTTAATAAAGAGCTGACGACAACCCCATCAATTATTGGCCACTTCTTAGTATTTCTTGATCAGTCTTCTTAACGTCTTTACATACTTCTTTCCGGGAAGCCCTTTACCCTCGGCGCTCTTTATCCACTCATCAATCACCGGCCTTACAGCCTCGGCCCAGCGCGCGCTCTCCTCCTCGGAGAGCGGGATGATCGTGTTTCCCAGGCTGAGGGTAAACTTCCTACCTTCCACGTCAATGGCCTCCCATGCCTCGGCATGCCTGGCGGTCCACTCCGCACTGACCTCATCAAAGACCTTCTGGACATCCTTGGGCAGGGAGTTCCACTTCTCTTTGTTCATCATGACGTAGAATCCAGTGGTATAGCCGATGCTATAACACTCGGTGGTATACTTGACCACCTCGGCCTGTTTCCATCCCTTTAAGGTCTCTATGGGGCTAGCCGTAGCCTCCACGACCCCTTTCTGAAGGGCCTCGTAGGTCCCGCCCATGGACATGGCAACAGGCACGGCTCCCAGGGCCTTGCATACCTTGGCGAAGAAGCCAGTAGAGCGAATCTTCATTCCCTTGAGATCCTCCAATCTGTAAACGGGCTTCTTGCTGTGGAGCAGCCCTGGACCATGGGCATGGAGATAAAGGACCTTCACCTCCGCAAGCTCTTTGGGCCGGAACTCCTTGTAGAAATCATTGATGACCGAGGTCGCCATACTTCCATTGGGATAGCCCAACGGGAGATCCACGGCCTCCATGACGGGGAAGCGCCCCCGGGTGTACGCAAAACATGACATTCCGATATCAGTAACACCTTTAAGAATGCCGTCATAGATTTGAGGCCCCTTGAGGAGTGCCCCACCCGGGAAGTAGGTGATCTTTACCTTTCCATTGGTGCGCTTGCCTATCTCCTTTGCCCAGGCATCGCCCAATTTGCCATGAATATGGGTGGGCGGGAAGAAGTTACTATACGTAAGATTGATGGTTTCCCCCCTGGCAGATGGCAGGGCGACAATTGTTGGGGCGATCAGGAAACAAGATACACATAAGAGGACCAGCAGACCTTTCTTCTTCATTATTCCCTCCTTATAACCTTCCTTTGTCACCACCTCCAACCGAGATGTTCGAAACATAGATTTAGAAACCATATTGATATCCGGCTGTCAAATAAAAATGTTTCCCTCAAAATCCTCAACAAAGATCTCATGTCTCCTGGTTATTCCCCTGTTTTTGCCTTCTTTGCCTTTTCTATCAAATCCACCAGGCTCTCAATCTTCGGCTTTGGGGGCGCAAATATCCGGTCCAGTTCTTCTCCGGAGTAATGGTCTGCCAGAAACTTACTAATGTCCATATGCATTTGCCAACACCCGACTATCCACCTGCAGGGAAGCATCTTATTCTCGAAACGGCAGTACCTAAAGTTGACCTCTCCTCCTACCCTGGGGCACCGAATCGTTTTGTCGTCCTGCTGTTCGATCAATCTGGCTAACTCCTACGGAAAAAAGGCGGCGCACTCGCAGGGTCGATGGGATGGGGCCTGCGCGTGCACCGCTCTGAACTGACAATCCCACAGGGGCTTATACCTTGGGCATTGCAGCCTGCGCCTTCTTTACCTCTTCCTCGGGGTAAGCATAGTCTTCGAGTTTACCCGACAGGTAGGCGTCATAGGCGGCAAGGTCGAAGTGCCCATGCCCGCTGTGGGCTATCAGGATTGTCTTTGCCTCACCGGATTCCTTGCACTTGAGGGCCTCATCAATGGTTACCTTAAGGTCGTGGCAGGGCTCAGGACCGGTGACAATGCCCTCAGTGCGGGCAAACCTTACCCCGGCCTCAAAGACGGCAGTTTGGTGCACGGCTACTGCCTCAATCAGGCCTAATCTATGGAGGTGGCATATGATCGGCGCCATCCCATGATAGCGCAGCCCACCGGCATGAATCGGGGGCGGGATAAAGCCATGGCCCAGGGTATACATCTTGACTATGGGCGCCATCCCGACCGCATCACCAAAGTCATAGGCATAAAGTCCCCTGGTCACACTAGGACAGCTTTCAGGCTCAACGGCAATGATGCGCAGGTCTGGCTTTTCCCCGTTTATCTTATCCCTGATCCATGGTAGGAATTGCCCGGCGAAGTTTGAGCCACCGCCAATGCAACCTATAATAATATCAGGGTAGGCATCTGCCATCTCCATTTGTTTTCTGGTCTCTTCCCCAACAATGGTCTGATGAAGGAGGACATGGTTGAGCACACTGCCCAGAGAATAGTGGGTATCATCACGGGTTACTGCATCCTCTACTGCCTCGCTGATAGCCAGCCCCAGGCTGCCGGGGCAATCAGGCCATTTTTCCAGCATGTCTCGTCCTGCCTTGGTATCCGGGCTGGGGCTGGGAACACAATTGGCTCCCCAGGTCTCCATCAAGATGCGCCGGTAGGGTTTTTGGTCATAGCTGATCCTGACCATATAGACCTTTAATTCAACACCGAAGAGGACGCAGCCCATAGCCAGAGCACTTCCCCACTGCCCGGCACCGGTCTCCGTAGTCATCCGTTTGATGCCCTCTTGCTTATTGTAGTACGCTTGAGCTATGGCGGTATTGGGCTTATGGCTCCCGGCCTGACTTGTCCCCTCATATTTGTAGAAGATCTTGGCCGGCGTATCCAGGGCCTTCTCCAGCCGGTATGCCCGATGCAACACCGTTGGCCTATATGTGCGGTAGACATCCTGTACCTCCTCGGGGATCTCGATCCAGCGCTCGGTGCTCACCTCCTGCATAATAAGCCCCATAGGAAATAGGGGAGTCAGGTCATCTGGGCCTAACGGCTGTTTCGTTCCTGGATGTAAAGGCGGTGGCAGCGGCTCCGGCAAATCTGCCTGGATATTATACCAATGAGTTGGCATATCCTTTTGGTCAAGGAAATACATTGCTCTTTCCATTTTTCTCCCTCCTTTCGGTGTATTATCTCATTCTCTTTTTCGCTGAGGTCCATCTTTGTTGTATCCGTTCTCTGTCCCACCCGTTTTCTTCAGTGTGTAGGTTGGTTTTCGCTTCCTTTCGGCCCCAGGCGGGGCCATCGCCGCGATATAGGAAACATAAGCTCACCTCCTCACATGAGTACCACATGGCTTAAGGTTAAAGAACATCAGCCTTGATAATAAAAAAACCGTGATCCCTGCGGGGTCACGGTTTAAGGCAAGAAAAAACTGGCGAAATCGCACTACCCCGCATGCAAGTAATAGTGCCACCACCACCAGTTCCTATTTGCATGAATCTTGTTCATTACTTTGCCTTCCTAGCAAACCCTGTTAGCATATATATTTGAAACACATTGTCAAGAAAAAATTTCAGCTTTTGGTGTCCTGGAGTTATTTCTTGATGGCTCAAGCCTACCTCAGCAACTCAAGGGCAACACGGCAATATGTCTCAGCTCCTATCGATAGGACTTCCTCATTCAAGTCGAATTTTGGGTTGTGGAGGGGGGCGCAGCCCTCGCGGCCCACACCGAGAAAGAAAAAACACCCTTTTGACTTTTCCAGGTAGAATGCCATATCCTCGCCACCCATGGTTGGCTCTGGTTCAATAACCTGGCCTTTGCCCACCACGTCTCCTGCACATCGGCGAACTACCTCGGTCATTGATTCGTCGTTAAATAACGGAGGATATCCTTGGGCGTATTTCAATTCATAATCTGCACCCATGGATTGACAGACGCCACGAACGATCTTTTCAATGCGCTCGGGCCAGGAATTCCATATGTCTCGATCAAATGTTCTCGTCGTGCCGCACAACTCGGCCTCCCCGGGGATGACATTAAAGGTTGTGCCTGCGTGAAAACTGCCGATGGTGACCACAGTTGGATTCAAGGGGTTCATCTGACGGCTTGCAATGCGTTGCATGGCATTGACGACCTGGGTGCCTACCTCAAGCGCATCAATGCATAGATGGGGCATGGCCCCATGGCCACCCTTTCCCATTATCTTGATGTCAAAGCGATCCATGGCTGCCATAAGGCGTCCGGCCTTCACTCCCATGGTCCCCTCGGGTATTGCAGGCCAGACATGACATCCTATGGAATAATCTACGCGGGGATTGTCCATGACCCCCGCCTCGATCATCGGTTTGGCACCTCCAGGGCCCTCCTCGGCAGGCTGGAACAGGAACTTGATGTTCCCATTCAACTTATCCTTAACCTTGCTCAGGATGGTTGCCGCACCGAGAACCATGGCCATGTGGGCATCATGACCGCATGCATGCATTGCCCCCTTGTGCGTTGAGGCAAAAGGCAGCCCTGTTTCTTCGGAAACGGGAAGCGCGTCCATGTCGGAACGAATCATCAAGGTTTTGCCGGGACCTGCAAGCTTCATCAAGGCCACGACGCCGGTTCGAGCAATCCCCGTTTGGACCTTAAGGCCCTCTCTCTTCAGGTACTTTGCCACATAAGCTGATGTCTTTTCTTCAGTGTAAGCCGGCTCTGGTATGCGATGCAGGTCTCGACGGGTATTTATGATGAGGTCTTTGTGCTGCTGTACCAGCTTCTTTATATCAATCATGGTGAAACCCCTGATCTCCTTGCTTGACCCTTACAGTGTGACGAACTTCTGAACGTGTACCCTATCCATAGATTTCGTGAGCAGGGAGACCACGATCAGAACGATGAAATTCAAGACCAGCCCCTGGATCCCCGCATGGACGTCCCAGAATCTTGGGATGATTTTGAGCACAATCGCATAATTGTACAGCACGCCTGTAAGGATTCCACAGATTGCACCGGTTTTGGTTGCCCGTGGCCAGAAGAAGGTCGCAGCGGCCAAGGGAAGCAACTGAACGATGGAACCATAGGCCCCCAGCAAGAGCGCGACCAATGTCTGTCCACCCTTGATGGCCACCACATATGAAACCGCCCCGAAGCAGATCACGGAGATTCGCACCCACATTGTGGCCTCTCTGTCCGAATGTTTTTCCCTTTTCAGGACTTCGACGAAGTCCTGGGCGAAGATGGAGCCTGCGGCGTGGGTAATGGTATCCTGGGTTGACATGGCAGCAGCAAGGGCGGCAGCCAAGATCAGCCCCACAGCTACGGCGGGGAACTGCATGTGGCTGAACATCCACGGCAGAATCCGATCAGCCTCACCTAACTGATCGGGTCTCACCTGCGTAATTCCCGCAAACCCGATAAAGAGCACTGGAACCAGAAAAATGGCAAATGTGGGATACAGGACGATGGTTTGCTTCAGCACCCGCTCGCTCTTGGCTGTATAGGCCTTCATAAACAGATGAGGCCACATGGAAAAACCCAGCACGGAGACCGACAAGGCAGATGCAAAGGCGGCAAAGCTCATCTTGGTTCCAGGACCAACAAGGAGGTGGGATGGATTCGCCTGGGCAATCTGTCGAAACATCTCGGAGGGTCCCCCATAGAGGTGGTAGGAAAGGTAGAGTCCAAGTACCCAGGCCGTGACAACCATAAAGGCCCCCTGGAAGACGTGGGTCCAGGCAACGCCACGGACACCGCCGAAGAAAACATAGACCAAAACCACGAGATAGGCGATAAGCGCACCATACTCGAAACGTATGCGGCCCTCCGAGGCGACCTCGAATACATAGGCGCAGCCCTTCATCTGAAGGGTAATATACTGGATGAAGGCCAGGATAGAAACAACGGCAATGATCACGGACAGGGCCTTGGATTGAAAGCGATCTGAAAAGAGCTGGGCCTGGGTGACGTACTGATACTTGTTTCCTGCCTTGAGTGCTCGCGGACCCCATAACCACCATGGCACCAATCCCAAGGCGCAGTAAGCTAGGATATAAAAAGCCGCTGCCCCTTTGGAGTAGGCCCAGCCAGGCCCGCCCAAGTAGGCAAAGGCGCTGAAGATAGCGCCTCCCATTAAGAAATACATGACTACAAAGCCGAGCCCCCGGCTGGCAGCAATATATTCAACGACGGAGCTTTCCCTGCCTCGGCCGGCCCAGGATCCCAGAAAGAGAACAAAGAACAGATAGATAAAAATAATGATGAGAATTAATATCCACGCCATTACAGATCTCCCTTTTATTCCATTTATTCCATGTCCTTGGATTCAAGTAAGTAAAGAATGACAAGCCCAACAAACTCTGCCGTAATAAAGACGACGATAAAGAACATCCCAAACGGCATTCCCAACACAAAGGGTTTTGCGGAATTTGCAAAAACCCAATAGAAGGACTGAACCAATATGATGATGCAAAAGATAATGAAAAAGATTATTCCCCTTATCTTAGCCCCGCGGGGAGTTCCCGGTCTAAAGACCGCGATTCCATAACCGACCTTCTCCTGTTCGTTGTTCATTCCAAGCCTCCTTTCACTTTTTGGGTCTGTTCCAGGTATAGAAAGAGATAGATCTTAACGGTATACTCATCTTTTGAGCCAAATCAATAGATATTTCGCCTTATCGTGCAACCAACCCCTTTCAGATTGGGTGTTCCAAATTCCTTTCCCAGCTTCTTGGTAGAGGTAAGGATATTGAAGTTGGATTGCTCCCATTCATAAAGGGAAGTTGCCTCTGACTCCGGAAACCACCACCCATGGGAGGCATTTAACACCCCAGGATCAACCCTATCGGTAAGATGTGCATTCTGGGTTATCTTTCCAGACTTCGTCTCAATAGTAACAGCGTCGCCTTGTCTGATTTGGTATTTCAGGGCGGTCTCAGGATGGATTTCTATCCTAGGATGTGGCCTCTTCTCTCTCAGCGTTTCGATCCATCGGTAGGACGAATGGAGGTAATAGCGGCTTTTGGAGCTGGTTAATACCAAGGGATAATGGGGATCATCCTCCTCTGGAAGGCCGGCAGATTGAGGCAATGGCGAAAGATTGAGCTTTTCGGCCTGACTCAATTTCAACTCCACCTTGCCGGTGGGCGTTCTGAACCCATTAGATACATATTTCTTAAACCTGTCAGGGCCTTTTAAGTATCCTCTTTCAGTGAATTCCCTGTAGCTGAGGCCGCTTGGTTGCAGTACCTCTTCTAGCAGCTGATTGTAGTCATCATACCAGTATTCTTTTTCAGTTAAAACCTTGCCTAACTCACTTAAGATCTTGACATCCGGCCAGCATTCATCTGGGGGATCAACCACCTTTGGTCTTGCGAGGAGGTAACCATGGCCAAGTCCGTAGTGGCCAATGTCATTGAACTCAAAGTGGGTTGCTGCCGGAAGGACAATATCCGCAACGGCCGCTGTGGGGGTCATAAATATATCGGAGACGGCCAAAAACTCAAGCTTCATCAAGGCCTCATATGTCTGGCGGCTATCCGCGTAGACCAGCAATGGATTTGTACACTGCATATAGGCCGCCTTTACCGGATAAGGGTTCCCTTTAAGGACCGCCTGCCTGAACATGGCAGGAGGAACGGTCATCAACCTCGGTATGGTACGATGATGGGCATGGATCATCTCATTTCTCTTTGACGGGAGTAGGTCGGATCTGACGAATTTCCCTAGGCCGAGTACGTTGGGCTCATTGGCCTGGATATTGCCGCCAGGGACATCAAGATTACCGCATATTGCCATCAGACAGACGATCGCCCTCAGGGTATGAAATGCATTTATTGTATGTTCAAGGGGATTACCCCATTGGATGGCAGCCGGATGTGATCTGGCGTACAATCTTGCTGCCTTTCGAATAAGATCGGGGTTTACCCTGGTAATCTCCGCTACCCTTTCCGGTGTAAAATCCCTGACATGCCTGACCAGATCAGTGAAACCATAGGTCCAGTTCTCAACAAAGTCTTTATCGTAAAGCTTTTCCCCAGTGATCACATTCAAAAAGGATAAGGCCAAGGCGTTGTCCGTTCCAGGCCGTAATTGAAGCCATACCCTTGCCTCTTTCACCAGATCAACTCTTCTCGGATCTATCACTATGAGCTCCGTTCCTTTCTTGATCTGTTCGATAAGCAAGCTGTGTATCTCCCCCTCCTCATTGGTAGAGGTGATATTGCTCGCCCAAAGGACAACTAATTGACTTCGATGATGAAAATCGGTTACGGGATAAAAACCGCAGGTATGGATTCCGGTTATTTCCCTGGGGGCGTGGCAGACATCCTGAACGGAGACGACATTGGGGGCACCAAAGCAATTTGCCAGCCTGATCAACACAAAGTGTTCCATTCCCTTAGGCATGCCCTGACAGAAAGCGATTCCCTTTGCCCCATAGTTCTCCTTCACTGCCTTGAGGTTCTTAGCTATCTCGTCTATTGCATCCGGCCACGAGATCCTCTCCCATTTCCCCTCGCCCTTCCTCCCAGCCCTTCTCAAGGGGTATCTGAGTCTGTCGGGATGGGTGAGTCTCTCGGGTGATGCCAACCCCTTGGCACATACGTAGCCCTTGTTCAAAAAACCATCTGGATCTCCTTTAACGCTGATAATCTTGTTGTCTTCGACGCCTACAAGTAGAGAGCAGCCACCATGATCCATCCTTGCGCAGTGTGTCTTTACCCACCTGATACCGCCTCTCATCTGCAATCTCCTTTAGCTTCTGGATAGGACCATTAGGTGGATATAACCAGATTCATCTGAGGCAGAGCCGACTTCGAGACATGACCTTTCAGAGACAGTCATTGCCATTCTAGAGCTTGATATCTGAGAAAAGGAGGTATAGTTTGGCAATGGCATGCATGATATACAGTGGATTAGGCCTTGTCCAGTAATTAGTCAGGGAAGGTAGCTAAACGAGGCCGGGACTGGGGTTATGAGGTCTTATGCAGGGTTATTCTGTGGGGGTAATCTTGAGACAAGACTAA
>JABXJZ010000514.1 GCA_013375335.1 Desulfobacterales bacterium | reverse complement strand
AAACTGGAGAACGTCAGTGTCAATGACCTCGGCACGGCAAAGACCATCAATATCGACAAGGACAACACCACCATCATCGATGGTGGTGGGAGCAGGGCTGATCTGGAGGGAAGGGTCAAGCAGATCAGGACCCAGATCGAGGATACCACCTCTGACTACGACCGGGAAAAGCTCCAGGAGCGCCTGGCCAAACTCATCGGGGGCGTGGCAGTCATCAATGTTGGCGCTGCCACCGAAACCGAGATGAAGGAGAAGAAGGCCCGGGTTGAGGATGCCCTCAATGCCACCAGGGCAGCAGTGGAGGAGGGGATCGTTCCGGGAGGCGGTATTGCCTTTATCCGGTGCATTGACGCCCTGTCCAAGTTAAAGCTGGAGGGAGATGACCAGCTCGGGGTCAATATCGTCAGGAGGGCTATGGAAGATCCGGCCCGTCAGATTGCCGACAATGCCGGCCTGGAGGGATCGGTCGTGGTCGAGAAGGTCAAGGAAGAGAAGGCTGCCTTCGGTCTCAATGCCGAGACTGGCCAGTATGAAGACCTGGTCAAGTCCGGCATCATCGATCCTACCAAGGTTACCCGCTTTGCCCTTCAGAATGCCGCTTCGGTCGCTGCCCTCATGTTAACGACCGAGGCTATGGTGGCTGAGAAGCCGAAAGAGGAAGAGAAACCTGCAGGACCTGGCATGCCTCCAGAAGACATGTATTAAGCACTTCCAATGAATCTCTAACCCGGGCAGGGAAAGTCCCTGTCCGGGCTTCGAGGTTTAACTGTCTGATCCCCATCTCTACAGCCGTGAACGAAAAGGCAGACAAAGACGAATTAAGGGTTGAAATCGAGCGTGAGCAGTTCGTGAGAGCTGCTGCGCTGGCGGCCTCGTGTGGGATATCTGAAGAGGAAATCCAGGATCTCCGGCTCAAGGCCCTGTGGCAAATGTCTGCCGTATACAGGAATGCTGCCGGAACAAAGAGCCTTGCACAACAGTATGGGCTTTCCAAGCAGGAACTGAGAGAGTTCCTGGAA
>JABXJZ010000188.1 GCA_013375335.1 Desulfobacterales bacterium | reverse complement strand
TAAGAGGGATTTTGAGAGATACGCTGGAGACCCTTGGTGGGAAAGTTGCCAGATACACCTTCACTGATAGAATTGCCGACTACAGCGGGAGGACAAAATCATTCCTATCTCCTTTTGCCTCATTTACAGCAAAGGTTGCTTCATATACAGCAAAGGTTGTTCTCGGGATAATATTGGTTGCAATTTCCTGCTTTGTTTATCTCTTTCTCACCATGGAATCAGAAGATGAATTGCCTAGTAGTATCAAGAATGATGTCGCCTTTGTAGAAGAGCAAAAGGACGTACTCAGGAGGAAAAGACAGGAATATAGGGAAATCACGGAGAATATCAAAACCCTTCAGGGCAAGGAGCTCCTCAGGGAGCGGAAGATCGAACTTTTGAACCTCTCTAAGCAGGAACGGAAGATCAAGGAGCTCATAGACAATACCCTGATTTCTATAGAAAATAAGGAAAGGGAGATTGCGGAGAAAAATAAGAAGATAGAGGAGATCAGAAAGAAATCGTTTCTCCAAAAGCTATTAAGGAGGTAGGCCCGAGGTCGAGCTCATATCATGAAGCGACGAAAAACGGCCTTTTCCTTCCCCGTCGCAAGAAGTATACGGTGTATGGAGTTCCTCGTCACCCGGACAGCAACTGACTGGTCAATCGCGGCATCACTGTAAGAGGCAGCGATACAGGCCGCTAACTTCATCTCTTCAGGCGACAGTTCCCCTGTTGCTAAAACAGTAGGGCCGGGAACCAACTCAACTCGCAAAAGCGTATCCCCTTCCCTGACTACGGAAGCGATTAGCTCATTTTCCCTCTGATTTCGTCCCACCACAATCTTGGCCTTTTCACAAATCCTGAAATGCCTCCCCCATTTAAGAAGCTCTATATCTCGTCTTGAAAATTCCGGGGTAACGGATATAAGATCCTTTAACCGGCGGGAAAATACCTTCTCCGTCAGCAGGCATCCCCCTGCAGGAGCAGGATACTCCTGTATCCGAAACCTCCTAGCCAGCTCCATCTGTGGCTGGCGGGAACGTCCTGAAAGCCCTAATAGCCTTTCTCTCACTACCCAGCCCTCTTTCTCAGGAAGGGTCTCCGGTAATCTTTTTGCCGAAAGGGGCCTGAGGATAAGATCCTCAAAACCCGATTCACGTGAAATAATGGAAAGGGATCGTAGGTTCTGCGACATGGGACGCTGGCCCACTACCTCACCGCTTATCATAAAACCTGCCCCTTCCTTTTTCAACATCCCACCTGCTGTCTTGAACATAAGTGCGTGGCAGTCAATACACGGATTGAGGCCTTTTCCATAGCCATGCCTCGGGCTCAGCACTATCTGAAGGATACTATCCGTAATATCCACGACTTTAAGGGGAAGCCCGATGTATCGAGCAGACCGGATAGCCTTCTGCGAGGAGAAAAAGGGGGTCTCAAAGGAGACGCCAATGACATCAACCCCTTGCTCCTGAATAAGTTTAACCGCCAACATGCTATCAAGGCCACCGGAAAACAGGGAAAAAGCCCTCATAAGGACACCCTCGCTAACCTCCCTCATTCAGCGCTCAGTGACTAGTCAGCGGCAGATCGCAAGTAACTGAGCGCTACAATTAGTTTAGCAAGCAGCAGGCATGAATCAAGTAAAAAGAGGGCTCTAATCACGGAATGTCCCCTCGCAAACATTGACTGGCTTATCTTCTCCTGCTATGTAGAAGCTAGGTATGGATCATGAGGGCCTTCGGACCAGTTCCATCAAGACGATTGGGGCATAGCCTTGGGATAAACAACATACCCCCCAAGGTCTGTACCTACTCATGCGTGTATTGCCAGATCGGGAAAACTGAGCAGCTGAGCTGTGAACGACAGGCATTCTATGGGGCAGATGATTTAGCAAGAGAGGTTAAGGAGAAGGTTAATGGGCTAGAAAAAGTGGGGGCGAGAATAGATTATCTGTCCTTCGTCCCCCATGGCGAACCTACACTGGATATTAACCTGGGCAGGAATATCGACCTTGTGAGGCCTTTGGATACAAAGATTGCCGTTATTACCAATGGATCGCTCCTCCACCACAAGGATGTGAGAGAGGATCTAGAAAAGGCAGATCTAGTCTCACTAAAAATCGACGCGGTAACGAAGAAGACGTGGCTCAGGATCAACAGGCCACACAGGTCATTGGATCTTAGGACAATTCTCGATGGGATGCTGAAATTTGCGGAGGGATTCAAAGGCGAGATCATTACGGAGACCATGCTTCTCAAGGGAGTGAATGATACTCATAAAGAGATCAAGGAGATCGCCGATTTCCTGACCTTGGTAAAACCGGTGAAGGCCTATATCTCCATCCCTACGAGACCAACCGCAGTAAAAGGCGTGTCGCCTGCCGATGATCAGATCCTTACTATGGCCTACCAGCTTTTTAGGGAAAACTTGCCCCATGTGGAATATCTAGCCGGCTATGAGGGAAACGAGTTTGGTTTCAGTAGTAATATCGAAGAGGATCTGCTCGCTATTACCTCTGTTCACCCGATGAGGGAAGAGGCTGTGAGGGCCTATTTGAAAAAGGCGGGCGCAGATTGGAACCTCATAGCCGATCTGATAAGAAGGGGTTCCTTGACAGAGGTGGAGTATCAGGGCAAAAACTTTTACATGAGAAAGCTGCCAGGGAAAGCCTGACAGCTGTTTAATCCTAGGCCCTTACTACCTTTATGCTATAGTAGTCTTTCTTATTCATCTTCTCCTACTGAAACTTCTCCCCGGAAACTCACTCGCAACTGGGCTTCTCAAACGATGGCTCATCAAGGTCCAACACCTTTAGGGGGCTTTTTCCGGTAAACAGCGTTATAATCTTTCCAACTCTATAGGCATTACCCTTGAGCAACAATTTGCAGTTCTGAAAACTGCCACCCCTAATATCCGTTTCCCCTTTCTCCAGGACAATAATACAATCCTTGAAGTGGCAACGATCAAAATACTTGCCGTCACGCTCTATCCTTTGCCCGAAAAAGGTGGAATTCTTATACGGAACCTTGTATCCCTCCATACCGTTACTGCTTTATGTAAGGCTACCTCCGGGGTTCATTCCCCAAGATAAGGTGGTCAAAGCCTCTCTTAGGGTACTGGAGTTGTTCTTTTCTGCTTCTTTATCAGTCTCTTCTGCAGACTCCTCCACTTGTGCATGGAGGTGAGTCGCACCGCTCGTCTCTTCCGCAACAAGTACTGCCAGGAGCCCTGGTACTGTCCGTGAAGGTAAATGATGAAACGGACAAAATCCTTGTTAAATCGCTGCTTCCGCAATGCTTACAGGCTACAGTCTCGTCGTCGGAATGGACTCCCACTAATAATATCTCCGACACCTTACCACAGTCACTACACCTGTATTCATAAATAGGCATCGCCTCTCCTTTCTTGAGGAAAATATCCTGCTCCGGTTAAACCTACCGGAGATCAACTCTTGGGGAGATAGACATGTTTATAAGCTCGTAATCACCCTCTCCCATATCCCCTTAACCGCCTGGGCAGCTTCGGAGCTACTATTGTACTCGATGATGGTCTGCTTCTGGACCATAGCCTCAGTGAATACCGGATCAAACGGGATCCTGCCCACGACAGGCAATCCCCTCTGCCCTGCATATTCCTCTATTGTCTCTGTCATTTCAGGATTGAGGTCAAATTTATTGATGCAAACCGAGGCAGGGATCTGAAAATGCTGAGCCAATTCAACCACCCTGTCCATATCGTGGTGACCGGAGAGGGTCGGCTCAGTTACAATCAGTACACCAGTAGCACCGGTTATAGAGGCAATGACGGGACAAGCCAGTCCCGGCGGCCCATCAGTGAGTATGAGCCTGTGGCCCCTTTTAGTTGCCAGTTCCTTAGCCTGCTTGCGAGTGAGAGTTACAAGCTTCCCTGAATTATCCTCGGCGATACCGAGCCTGGCGTGTGCCATTGGCCCAAC
>JABXJZ010000513.1 GCA_013375335.1 Desulfobacterales bacterium | reverse complement strand
CGGGCCATTCTTCGACAGGACCCTGATGTAATCCTGGTGGGAGAAATTCGTGACCGTGAAACTGCTCAGATTGCTATGAGAGCTGCCTTGACCGGACATCTGGTCTTTAGCACTCTGCATACTAACGACGCCGTGGGTGCAATAGCTCAACTGCAGTATTTCCGCATTGAACCTTACCTCATTGGCTCTGCCGTTGACTTAGTTATAGCCCAGAGACTGATTCGTCGTGTCTGCCCTAACTGCCGGGAGTATTATACTCTTTCTGGGGAAGTTTTGCAGCGACTCGGTCTAGGGGATGGGGAGGAGGATGAGCTCAAATTGGCTCGCAGCCGTGGTTGCCGACAGTGTAACTACAGTGGTTACTTTGGCCGAACTGGTGTATTCCAGTTCTTTGAAATCAATCCTCGAGTGAAACGGCTCATTTTTGAAGGAGCTGATATGCATGCCCTGAGAGCTGAGGCAACCAGGCAGGGTATGAGGAGTCTCAGAGAATCTGCCGTAGAAAAGCTTCGCCAGGGAGTGACCACGGTTGAAGAGGTTCTAAGCGTCACTCTGGAGGATTAGGAATATGCCTAAATTCGCCTGTATCTCAGTAGATGGTGAGGGACAGAGGGTCGAAATGCGGTATGAGGCACCCTCAGTTCCGGAGGTATCCTCTTTTTTGCGGACCAGGGGCCTTACTCCAGTCTCCATAAAGGAGGTTAAAGAGGGGGCTTTTACGGGGCAGTTAGTGGGAGAGCTTTCTGCTCTCTTCCAGGCACACCAGGTAAAGATAAGTGAGGTAGCAGTATTTTTTCGTCAATTGGCCACTATGCTGGGAGCAGGAGTAAATTTATCAGAATGTCTGGACAATCTTTCCTCTCAAACAGAGAACCAGAAATTTGCCCTTATTATAAGACAGGTAAGAGAGTATGTAGCCTGGGGACGGAAATTTTCCCAGGCTTTATCCGAATACCCGCGCATATTTCCTTCCCTGGTTAGGGAGATGATAGCGGTGGGAGAAGAGGCTGGATCGTTGGACCAG
>JABXJZ010000187.1 GCA_013375335.1 Desulfobacterales bacterium | reverse complement strand
AAAAGGTACGAACCTATTCCCTCAAGAAGAGAACAAGCAAGGTCTCGGTAGTTGATTTCGGGTCGAGCTGGGTAGCGGGCGGTAAGATGGGCCGTTGGCTTGAGGGGCTACCAAATATTCTCGCAGGAACTGACCTGAGGAAATTGGTTGATAGACTCACACGAGCCGTAAAGGAAAAAAAGACTATCATACTGGCGATGGGGGCTCATGCCATTAAGGTCGGGATAAGCCCTGTGATTTTGGATTTGATGGAGAGGGGAATACTTACGGGCCTGGCTGTGAATGGTGCTGGTATTGTACATGATTTAGAGGTGGCCATGATTGGTGCTACCTCGGAGGATGTAGAAAGAGGGCTCCCCCAAGGCGGATTTGGGATGGCGAGAGAGACTGGAGAGTTTCTCAACAGGGTAATTAATGAAGGGGCCGAGAAGGGTGATGGATTAGGCTATTCGGTTGGCAACAGTATCCTCAAGGCCTCCTTTCCCTACAACAAGTTTAGCGTATCGGCTGGAGCCGCAAGAATGAATATTCCCCTTACCGTGCACGTGGCTATAGGTACGGATATTATACATTTCCATCCAGCTGTAGACGGAGCTGCAGTAGGAAAGACCTCACACCTCGATTTCCGGATCTTTGCCACTCTGGTCTCACGCCTTGAAGGCGGTGTATATATAAATCTCGGTTCGGCGGTTATTCTGCCTGAAGTATTCTTAAAGGCCCTTACCCTTGTGCGGAACCTGGGGTTCAACGTCAGGAGATTTACAACCGTCGACATGGATTTCATAAGACATTATCGGCCTATGAATAATGTGGTGAAGAGGCCAACCTTAGATGGTGGCGAGGGTTTTTCCTTCATTGGGCACAGTGAGATTATGTTTCCCCTGCTTGCAGCAGCCCTGATTGAAAATCTGGAGACTACTTGAATTCTCTCTTAAAGGATGAAGATGGTAGAAGGGATGTTCAGGGTTGGATTTGGCTATGATGTTCATAGGCTCGTTGAAGGCAGACCCCTGATCTTGGGGGGTGTCAAGATTCCATATATAAGAGGTCTTTTTGGTTATTCCGACGCGGATGTCCTCACACATGCCATTATCGACGCGATCCTTGGGGCCCTTGGTAAGGGTGATATCGGTCGGCATTTTCCGGATTCTGATCCGGCCTACAAGGGAGCAGATAGTCTTTCACTCTTGAAACAGGTAGTGAAGATCCTCCATGATGAAAGATTCGAGGTGAACAACCTTGATGCCACCTTAGTTGCCCAAAGGCCGAAATTGGCCCCATACCTGAATGATATGGAGGCGAGGTTGTCGGGTATTTTACAGGTCGATCCTCAGGTGGTAAGTGTAAAGGCATCAACTACAGAGGGGCTGGGGTTTTGTGGCAGGGAAGAAGGGCTCGCTGCCTATGCAGTTGTAACGCTAAAGCGGAGATCATAGAGAAGGGAGCAGGGCAAATGCCCCTTAGGTTATATAATTCAGCAAGTCGGAGAAAGGAGGTCTTTAAGCCAATAGAGAACGGTAGGGTTGGCATTTACGTGTGTGGAGTTACTGTCTATGATTTGTGCCACATAGGACATGCTCGATCGGCTGTAGTCTTTGATGTCTTGGTTAGATATCTGAGGGCCAGGGGCTATGGTGTTACCTATGTGAGAAATTTTACCGATGTGGATGATAAGATTATTGAGCGGTCAAAAAGAACCGGGGTTGATACAGCTACCATCGCAGAACGATACATCAATGCCTTCTACGAGGATATGCGGGCGTTAGGCGTACTTGATGCTGACGTAGAGCCGAGGGCTACAGAGCACATTGATGACATCATTGATATGATGAGGCGTCTGGCCGAAAAGGGGGTTGCTTACGCAGTGGGTGATACTGTCTACTTTTCTGTCGAGAAGTTTGATGGGTATGGGCAGCTTTCAGGTCGCCGGCTGGAGGAGATGGTTGCCGGTGCCCGGATAGGTATCGATGAGAAAAAGAGGCACCCTATGGACTTTGTCCTCTGGAAAGGGGCAAAGCCAGGGGAGCCCAAGTGGGAGAGCCCATGGGGTGAGGGAAGACCAGGATGGCATATAGAGTGTTCTGCTATGAGCTGCAGGTATTTAGGGGAGAATTTTGACATCCATGGTGGTGGCCGGGATCTGATATTCCCACACCATGAAAACGAAAGGGCCCAGGCGATGGCAGCCAACGGCGTCAATTTCGCAAATTACTGGGTACATAACGGTTTTGTGACTGTGGAATCGGAAAAGATGTCTAAATCCCTGGGTAATTTTATTACCATAAAGGATGCACTGGAATTATATCACCCCCAGGAATTAAGGCTCTTTTTGCTTTCTAAGCATTACAGGAGTCCGTTGGATTTCTCCCCGGCAGCCTTAGCTGGAGCCAGGTCAGGGCTGATTAGGATCTACAGGACCCTTCAAAGGCTAGAGGAGACAGTCGGCCCTTACAGGGGCAGTACAAAAGGAAGAATGGCCCCATTTCTGGCTCGATCAGATGGAGACAATCTCAAGAACCACTTCGTAAGGGTCATGGATGATGATCTTAGTACGGCCGGAGGATTGGGGTTACTCTTTGAGAAGGTACGGGAGATTAATAGGTGTTTGGATTCATCGCTGCCGCGCAAGGATACGAGGGCCCAATTGATGAAAGAGAGAAGCGATCTCCTTGACTGTGGTAAGGTGTTGGGGCTGCTTGAAGAGGAACCATCAAAGTTTTTTGAGGAGATAATAGAGACCCCCCCTGAATTAGACGCTGAGGAGATTGAGGGGATGGTGCAGGAGAGGAATACCGCGAGGATTGCAAGAGACTGGACAAGGGCCGATGCCATTAGGGAGGAGCTGTTCAAAAGGGGAGTTATTCTCGAAGATGCACCGGGTGGCACGAAATGGAGGCTAAAGCTTGAGGGGTCGGCAAAGTCCTTGGAAGAGGAGGGGGATTAAGATCTAGCATTGCAAAGGCCTTTAGCTTTTCAACTTATCTCACCATTCGAAACCAAAGGTGATCAACAGCATGCCATTGACGCCCTTTCTAAAGGAGTGGAGGAGAGGTTCAGACATCAGGTATTGCTTGGCGTAACAGGCTCTGGAAAGACGTTTACCATAGCAAGCGTCGTGGCACGATGTCAAAGGCCCGCCCTTGTTTTCGCCCCCAATAAGACCCTGGCCGCCCAGCTCTACGGGGAGTTCAAAAAGCTTTTCCCAAACAATGGAGTTGAATATTTCGTGAGTTACTACGACTACTATCAACCTGAAGCATATGTGCCTCAAACCGATACGTATATCCAGAAAGATGCCTCTATCAATGAGCAGATCGACAAGATGAGGCATTCGGCAACCAGATCTCTTCTAGACAGGGATGATGTTCTTATTGTAGCCAGCGTTTCATGCATCTATGGGCTTGGCTCCCCTGAGGCGTACCATGGCATGCTCCTGTACGTCGAAAAGGGAGACTATATAAGCAGAGAAGATGTCCTCAGAAAGTTGGTGGAAATCCACTATGAAAGGAGCGACCTTGACTTCCATCGCTCATCTTTTAGGGTCAGGGGCGATGTGGTGGATATCTATCCGGCATACGAGGAGTACTCCTCCATCAGGCTCATATTTTTTGGCGACTGTGTCGAAGATATCCAGGAAATCGATCCCCTTACGGGTCATGTTATGCGAGGCCTAAACCGGGTGACGATCTACCCTGCCAGCCATTATGTAACCACATTACCGAGGAGGCAGGAGGCCATCCGGAACATTAGGGAAGAGCTGGCTGAGAGGATTGAGTATTTTAAGAGGGAAAAGAAATGGATCGAGGCCCAAAGAATCCGGGAGAGGACGCTCTATGATTTAGAAATGATTGATGAAATGGGCTATTGTCATGGAATAGAGAACTACTCAAGACACCTAGAAGGCAGGAGACCTGGCGAGCCACCCCCAACGCTGCTCCACTATTTTCCGGATAATTCGCTTATTATCTTAGATGAGAGCCACATTACGAT
>JABXJZ010000186.1 GCA_013375335.1 Desulfobacterales bacterium | reverse complement strand
CTTATTATTATATTCTTTAATGAACCTCTTCATCCGTTCTAGGCACTTGCCTCTATCCGTTGGCTGGGCATGCTTCCTGTATTGATCGAAATAATCAAGCCAGTCCGCTCCACCCCTGGGACAATCCTCGATAAATTTCATGAAGTCCACAAATCTCTCGAGTGTAGTGGGGCTGACAGCATGTTCCATCTTGCACGCATCCTCATCTGCCAGATCAAGGTCTATCTTCAGTATATCAGTTAAGAATCTCCTGAGGATTTGATGCCTTTGATCTATATCGCTTCCAACATCACTACCTTTTCCGGTGAGCTCAAGATATTCATACTTTTCATAGTCGATCAGGCCTTTGTCGCTGAGTGTTTTGAGCATATTGGTGACAGTAGGCATCTTAACCCCGAGCTTCTTAGCAATATCCCTTACTCGGACAGCCCTCTTTTCCTTGGCGAGATTAAAGATGGCCTCCAGATAATCCTCCATGGTTGGCGTAAGGGGATTTTCTGAGCTACTATTAGTATCTCTATTGTACATACTAGCTCGTTCCTTAGACAGCACTAACTAAATTTTGTACGTCTAACTTTACATTGAAAAAAGCCATTCTGCAAGTATTTTTTGGATTTATTTTTAGGTTAACGGTTTATGGCAGGATTTTTCGCTTCACTTATACCCTTCTTTTATTCCTGAGGGATATCAAGGGATAAGGCTATGAAGGGTTAGGAGAGTGGTTCCGTCAAAGAAGCGCGGGAGGCAAATACTTCATCTAATCATAATCTTCCCCTTGGGTTGTTCTAAGACCTCGCCAATGATCGCTGCGCCGTTCACCCCTTCCTGGTGTAACCTCTTAAGCAAGACGCTTGCCTTCTGCTCCGGCACCGAGATGAGCAGTCCACCTGAGGTCTGGGCATCGAAAAGGATCAGCAATCGCTCATCGGAAATCTCGGCAGCCCGCTCTATCATGGGGAGACGAAAATCACGATTACGGATGGTCCCCCCGGGGATCAACCCCATCGCGGCAAACTCCTCAGTCCCGGGAAGGACTGGGACCGCAGAGGAATAAATCAACATGCCTACATCCTCACCTTCGATCATCTCGCAGGCATGGCCCAGGAGGCCAAACCCGGTTATATCAGTGCACGCATGAACCTCCATCTCCATCATTAGCTCTGCTGCTTTTTTGTTCAGCGTGATCATACATTCTATCGACTGGGCGGTTGAACGCTCATCCGCCAGCCCCCCCTTTACTGCTGTATTGATAATCCCGGTGCCCAGGGGCTTGGTCAGGATGAGTTTATCGCCAATCCTGGCACCTTTGTTGGTCACTACCTTTTCGGGATGAACAGTGCCAGTCACGGAAAGCCCGTACTTCAGCTCATTATCCTCAACGCTGTGCCCTCCAACCAGGAGCACCCCCGCTTCTCGGAGCTTTTGCAATCCACCCTTGAGGATCTCCTGCAGGATGGATATATCCATCTTTTGTATCGGGAAGCAGATTATATTCATGGCTACAATTGGTTTTCCCCCCATGGCGTAGACATCGGATAGGGAATTGGCCGCAGCAACCTGGCCAAAGGTATAGGGATCGTCGACGATTGGGGTGAAGAAGTCCAGGGTCTGGACGATGGCCAAATCCTCTCTCAATTTATACACACCGGCGTCTTCCGCGCTCTCTATCCCCACAATCAGGTTCGGATCGGAGATGAGAGGCAAACCGCACAGTGCCTTATCCAGGTCTCCCGGACCTATCTTGCAGGCTCACCCTGCACCATGAACTGTCTCAGTCAGGCGTATGGTGGTCTTCTCGCCCATTTAAGCTACCTTTTTGGCTTCCCCTTTCTTGTTCTCTGCCAGGATTTCTTTTAGCGCCCCTGCGATATAAGAGACGATTTCCCTCACCTGAGTGGCCGCTGTCGGTTTCACGTAGTACCCGGCTAATCGATTTGCCCGTGCAGCAATAATGGCAGCCTCGCTGATTTCCATGCCCGCAGTAGTCAATGCCGCAACAATTCCGGTCAAGGTGTCTCCTGTGCCACCTATGGCCTCCATGGCCTCCACCATGGGATAATCGATAGTTGCCTGAATCCCATTCTGATTGGCCACATAGTCCCTTTCTCCCTTAACCAGGAGATTGCGCGCTGCATTATTGTGGGCGTACGAGCGGGCAATCAGCTGTGGTACTCGGTTTTCTTCATGCAGGATAAAGCCACGTGTATAGAGGGGATGGGGAGCCTCTTCGTCAGCAAGAAAGGCTAACTCCCCAATGTCAGGTGTGAAAAGGTCATAGACCGCTGCCCTTCCGCTCATCTTGGCCACATACATGGAACCAGCGTCGGCCACTAAGATAGGGCGGTGGGCCATTTGTTCCACCGCAGACAGAACACGGTTATGCCACCTGACGTCAGGCTGCACATAATGAAACGTGATGGCCCGAAAAGCCGATTCCCCTAAATGCTCGACAAGATAGTCACAGAGACGCCGGCTGCCAACTCCCAGGCCACTGTCTCCGACAAGAAACCCGTATGGGGCGGGTTGGCCCAGAAATTCGCCAGCCTTGATAGCTGCAGCCAGCAGTGCCGGGGTCCCTCGGCTCACAGGGATGTGCTGCCCCTGAATTGAGATCGCATTATCTTTCAGGCTAACCTGCCCGGTTACTAAGGGAAAATCGCGGTCTGGAATGGTCCCAACTATAGCCCACATTGTCGTCTTGCCTCCTCGTAGGCGAGCTGTAGGGCATAACCGCACAGCGTGTGACCTATTTCCCGTGGGCTGGGTGCGTCAGACAAGGGTTTCCCCACCATTCTATGGGCCAGATAGGGGACATCTGGACAACCACCACCTGAAACGTTCACGATGGTCAATGTCTGCTTATCAATGGTCACCTTCATATTCGCTGCCCGGACCATGAGGTACTGGCCGAGGTCCTTTGTCTGGAACAGGTCCACGGGGTGCAGCAGCGGGCTGCTCACCGGGACTACCTCTTTGGGTTTCACCCCGGACGCCTGGAGGGTCCTCAGGATGCTCAGTTCTTCGATGAGGGGGATCTCGATAACCAGATCGCAGCCACTTTGGACCTCAGGCGGCGGTCCCATGACACGGATCTTCCACCCCTCAGCCTTAAGGGCAGTTTCCGCCCGGATCACCTCGCTGGTGTGTTCGAATACCAGGATTCCACGGTCCAGGCCCTGAGTTTCTGCAGGTGCCCTCGGATGCTTCCGTTTAAGAAAATCGAGAAAGGCCATGTCAATGCTTAGCGATGATAATGCGGTATCCCTCCCCCTCTTGCTGAATCTCCTTGACCTGCCATCCCTTGCTCGTGGCAGCACGGCTCACATTCTCCTTGGAGGTGTCTGTATCCACCAGGATCACAATTTCCCCCTTATCCACCTTCTTGATCTCTTCCAGGGTCATTAGAACGGGCTGTGGACAGGAGAATCCTCGTGCATCAACAGTCCTCCTCATTGTAAGTGCTCCTTACCCTATTTTTTCCTCATGGTAAAACCTATAAATAGGCAGACCACAAGCCCAATTACTACGGCTGCGATTCCGTGTGGCCCAACTCCTTTGGGCGAACTGGCCAGGCCAAAGTTGTGGGAAAACCCAGCACCGACGATCATTCCCAAGACAAAGAGCGCGGCATCACCATCACCCTCTCCAGCCAGGATAAGCTGGCGCCCAGGGCATCCCCCGGCCAAACAGAAGGCCAGGCCAGCCAGGACCATACCCCCGAAGTTCCAGACGCTCATAGTGTGGGCCACAGGCTGTCCGGTAAATCCTGGACTAAATTGCCCGACGATCAGGTTGGCGATGAAGGCACAGATCACAAGGGCAATCACTCCTAAGAGGAGATGGGTATGCCGGAACAGGATCAGGTCTCTAAAGGCTCCCATGGTGCAGAATCGGCTCTTTTGGGCCAGAAATCCTATACCAAGGCCTATTGACAGTGAAAGGATTAGCGGTGCGTGCATTGATCCCGGGCCTTTGACACTATAAAAGAGGAT
>JABXJZ010000185.1 GCA_013375335.1 Desulfobacterales bacterium | reverse complement strand
GAGAGGTCATATCAGGCCCCTACTTAGTAGTTAAACATGGGCCTATGATCCTCTGGATTGCCTTAGTCTCGATCTTGCTCCAGACAGTTACATCCATAAGTTCCTCACGAACTTCGCGTTACACAAGTTCCTTGACATAGGACTCTAACCCGCTTCCTCATCCTCTCCCACCGGAGGGGAAAAGGTCTGGCCGGGGCTCAGAATCACCTCTCGAGGCGCAGCCGGATCAGTCCTACGGGCCTCCTTCAACAAGTCGGCAAACCGCACGATTTCAGGTAGTCCCGGATCGTCGTGATGGCACGGAATTGCATAGTCAAGTCGCAACCACCGGCAGGCCATGGCAGCTTCTTCAGCGGTCATCTCCCCTGTCAAATATTCAGGAACCCCATGGGCTGCGCCTCTATGTTCGCGTGGCACACCCACATTAATTAATCCAACAGTGGGCTTATAGAGCTCGCCGATGAGCTCGAGATCGCTGAAGATTCCCGTGTCGCCGCTATGGTAGATGCGCACGCCTTCACCTGCATAGATAATGAACCCCAGGGGGATGCTTGAAAAGGCATGTCCGTCCTCGGTCTGGATGTACGACCAGTGGTGAGACTCCACCGGTCTTACTTGAACCCCGGCCTCCTCGATCATCATGCCCCATGGTATGGCCCTCAGGCGGTCCCCACTGATCCCGCGATGTATTAAATAGCCCCGCACATCAGCACCACAGATAAGTTTGAGATCCGCAAACCGACGGAGGATCGCCTCCGTGTCGCCGAGGTGGTCATGGGCAGCATGGGTGACCAGAAGCAGGTCCAGATGGTCCAGATCAGCCACCTTAATAGGGCTGACTGGATTTTCGTCAAGGTAAGGATCAATGAGGATCCGCTTGCCTGCGGATGTGATGATCTCAAATGCGGCAGTGCCCAGAAAACGGATGGAAACAGACATGGTCTTTCTCCTCATTCAATAGATTGCGATGATGGGACCTGAGCTACATTACCAAAATCATAGCGAGGGTGCAAATACCTCGATCCCACTGTGGTTGACCTCGGGCAGGGGAATTTGGTAGTGTCATGATTCGGTTGACGTCCGTAGAACTAAAAGCTACAGAAGATATCAGCGGGTGGAGTTATGGAAAAAGAGAGCGTTCCATTTGGCGTGGCCATGGGTATGAAGGTGGCCTTCTGCAATGCCATATCGGTCCACTTATCACAAGTCGAGAGACTCATATGGGTGTCAGGCCAGATCGCTTTAGACCAACATGGGAGACTCATCGGAAAGGGTGACATAGAGGCTCAAACTGAGCAATGCATCAAGAATGTCGAGGCTGCATTGAAAAAGCTGGGAGGGTCATTGGATGACGTGGTTGGGGTGACCGTGTTTGTCAAAGACATAAGTGGCTTGAAGACTATCCATGAAGTCCGTCTCAGGTATTTTAAGGAGCCTTATCCAACAAGTACCCTGGTAGAGGTCAAGGGATTCGTCAATCCGGATGCGCTGATCGAGATCAGCGCGATGGCTGCAGTTTGACCCCTTCCAGTTGATACACGGGCTACTTGATCGTATGCCTGTTTCTTGCTTGACATACAAACCTGCTTCCCCCTACACTTTTTGAGTCAGAAGGGGATTTGCATCAATCGGAAGAAGGAGGCTCGAGATGCCATTAATAACGATCACGAGTGGCATTGGCTGCGGGGAGATGGCCATCGCCCGGCTCGTTACTGATGGACTCAAATTGGAGCTCTATGACGACCAGAGGCTCCAGGAGGAGGCCATCAAGATGGGCATTTCATCAGAAGACCTCAAGAGCCTTGACGAAAAGGCCCCAGGGCTCTTCAGCCGTCTTTTGAGTCATAAACCGCAAACCTACCTTGATCTCATGGACGCGGTAGTCTATGAGGTGGCCCGCCGAGGTGAGGGGATCATCTTGGGACATGGCGCTCAGATGCTCCTTCGGGATTTCGGATGCGCCTTGCATGTGCGCATTTACGCCTCCGAGCCCTCCCGTATCCAACACCTGATGGATCGGCAGGGCATGAGCCGAGAGGCGGCAGAGAAAATGATCCACAAAAGCGACAGCGATCGCAGGGGCTTCCTTCAGTTCGCCTTTCACATAGACTGGAATGACCCCTCGCTCTATGACTTGATCATCAACGGGGACAAATTGGCCAAGGATTCGGCTGCAAGGCTCATTATGGAAGCGGCGCAATCAGGGGAAGTCAAGGCATGCAGTATAGCGGCCCTGGATGCCATGGAGAGGTTGTCTTTTCTGAAGAGGGTACAGGCCGCAATCATGAAAAATAGCCTGAACCCCCTCGATTTCCACGTCGAGGTTCCTGAAAAGGGAGTGGTTCAAATCACAGGATCAATAAACCCTCTGGAGTCAAAAGATCGTCTGCTTGAAGCCGTGAAAGCTGTTCCGGGTGTCTCAGATGTCAGATCCGATATCGTCGTCGAGCGCATACACGACATTTGATGCCGTCATGTGCCCGATCCCGCTCATCTCTTGACTCATAAGGATTTGACCTGAATCTCACACTTCTGATAATCTGTCAACTACGGTATTGATTCCCGAATCCGGCATCTCCTTGCTATTCAATCCGGCTGCCTCGAGGTGATCCGGAATCGAAAAGAGGAGGCTAGCAATGCAGGGCAAGGACCTTGAGGGGGTTATCCCGGCTATTGTGACGCCATTTACTGAGAATGGAGAACTGGACAGAGAGGGGCTCAAACGGCTCACCAGATTCCTCCTGGACAATGGGGTTCATGGCATAATGACGACGGGGGGCAACGGCGAATTTCCTCACCTCCTGAGGGAAGAGAAAATGATAGTTACTGAGACCGTTGCCAAGGAGGTAAAAGGGGCTGTGCCAGTCATTGCTGGAACGGCCGCCTGCGGTACCAGGGAAACCCAATTACTTTCAAACGACGCAAAGCAGGTCGGAGCAGATGCCGTGATCGTTACTCCGCCATACTACTACATGCTCCCTGATGAATCACTTTATAGACATTTTCGGATATTAGCGGAAGGCATTGATCTCCCCATTGTGATTTACAATAATCCGCTCTATACAGGCCATAACCTCAGCCCAGGGTTAATAGACAGACTCGCCGATCTTGATGGCGTCATCGGTCTCAAACAGAGCAACTCCGATTTTGGGCAGCTCGTTGAATGCATGAGGAAAAGTGGTACAAAAATCTCGATCTGTACGGGGATCGACAGCCAATTCTATCCCTCGCTTTGCGCAGGGGCAAGAGGCATATTCTCTACTGCAGCCTGCGTGATCCCCGAGCACATGGTTCAACTCTTTAACCTTGCTCAAAGCGGAAACCACAAGGATGGCCTTAAGCTTCACATCAAGATCCAAGAACTGCATTGCTTACTCGAGTATGACCCTGGGTATGTATCGCCGTGCAAAGAGGCCTTGAGCATGCTGGGGCTTCCTGGAGGGCCGGTTAGAGAACCCTTGCCAGAGCTAAGCTCAACGGAAAGAGATGCCCTAAAAGGTGCTCTTAGGGCGCTCGATCTCCTCTAGGCTCAAACAGCAGCACTGTGGCGTGCTTTACGAGAAAACGATAGAAAAAACAGACAATCATGGACGAGGACGCAGTTAAGCACCTCTGGACCTTGTGGAGGCTCAATAAAGCCCTTATAGGAGGATTGAAGGACGCACTTATTGCGTTAGAAAAAATAGATAAGCTTTCTCCCGAAAGGCGTCAGGACGTAATCGACTCCTTAAGGAAGCTGATCTCGCAAAATGAGAAGCTTAGTCCAAACCCACCAACAAAAAACCGAAGTAGTGCTTCAGACTCTTCAGGGGCGCGGAGGTAAACTTCATTTCTCCTTGGCTTTCGAGTTGGGCCTCAGCAGTAATGCCATATGGGGATATCCTAAGACCAAGACCGCAACTATGCGTGAGGCAGCTATCTCAGGGGTCCATGACTGACCCACCCGGTTTGGGGGAAACATCAATCGTTAACCTTTTTGATTACCCTAAGTCCTTCGATTCATAAGTTCAATTACGAACTTATTTACTCAGGACTTAGT
>JABXJZ010000512.1 GCA_013375335.1 Desulfobacterales bacterium | reverse complement strand
TTATCTGCAACCTCAGCAGGGTTAAAATGAATGGCCGTGTAGAAGTAACAAAAGAAGATTATAAAACAAACGTAGAGTAAGGAGTAAATTGGCCTACCAGGTGCCAGGGAACTTACAATGAACTGCAGCCACCCAATCTGCTTCACGTTTAAGAAGTTTGCTATCGTAGCTGGAAACATGATGATGGAGGAGGCAAATATCGGGGGAATAACACCAGCAGTATTAACCTTTAATGGAAGATGCGTGCTCTGCCCCCCGTACATCCTCCTGCCTATAACTCTTTTCGCGTACTGGACTGGTATCCGTCTCTGACCCCTTTCAACGTACACAATAACCCCAACAGTGGCTACCATGAAAATAACCAAAAAAAGCCCGAAAAAGGGACTCATCTCCCCTGTGCCTATGAGGCGAAATGAATTGCCAACAGCTTCGGGGAGCCTAGCAACGATCCCGGAAAAGATGATCAGTGATATACCATTCCCAATACCCCTCTCTGTTATCTGTTCGCCAAGCCACATCAGAAAAGTGGTACCGGCAGCTAAGGTTATCACGGTCATAAGTCTAAAGCCCCAACCCCCGGCCGGTACAATCAAGGCCCCTGAAGGGCTTGTCATACTCTCCAGGCCTATCGATATGCCCAAGCCTTGTACGAGGCTCAGTATTACGGTCCCATATCGCGTATACCTTGTAATCTTCTTTCGCCCAGCTTCTCCTTCCTTCTTCAACTTTTCCAAATGGGGAACAACTACCGTGAGGAGCTCAAGGATAATGGCCGCACTAATATAAGGCATTATCCCTAAGGCCATGACTGAGAGCCTCCGCAAGGCCCCACCTGAAAACATATCAAACAGACCGAATAACGTGCCAGCCCTTTCGCTGAAGAAGGCAGCTAACGCAGCTGAATCAATACCAGGCGTCGGAATGTGGCACCCTATCCTGTAAACCGCGAGCATCAAAAGGGTAAAGATAATCCTTCTCTTAAGTTCTGGGACCTTAGCTATATTTTGAAAACCGCCGATCACCTTGAAACTACCTCCACCTTACCACCGGCAGATTCAATCTTTTC
>JABXJZ010000001.1 GCA_013375335.1 Desulfobacterales bacterium | reverse complement strand
ATCTGTCTCAGATTGAGGGGCCCCTATTTTGCCCTCGCTACCCTCGCAGGAGGTGAAATTTTTAGACTCACTGCGATTAATTGGGAGGGCCTGACCGAGGGGATGGTCGGGATTCTGATCATGCAGACATTTAAGAGCAAGGCCCCTTACTATTACGTTGCCTTGATTTTGGCAATCGTTTGTGTCTATGTCACCCATCTCCTTATGAAAACTAAGTGGGGATACTATCTTGTCTCCATACGGGAGGATCAGGATGCCGCGGAATCCCTGGGGATAAATACAACCCTTTACAAAAATGTGTCCCTGTTAATTAGTGCCTTCTTTACAGGGACGGCCGGGGCCTTTTATATGAACTATATGGCATTTATCGATCCGGAGGTCGTATTTTCCCTACACTATATCTCTATTATGGCCATCCTGGTTGCTATTGTCGGAGGAGTTGCCACCATCCTGGGTCCCCCTGTCGGGGCCTTTGCTATGGTGGGCGTTCAGGAAGTATTTAGAAGCGCCCTTTTTGGTGCAGGGCCAAAATGGATAAGTCAGGCCCATGTGTTGGTGTTCGGCCTGTTGGTTATATTTGTAATCATGTTCCTCGCAAGGGGCATTGTGGGAGATTGGTCGAAGATCAAACGAGGGGTTTTTAGAATCAGGGAATCGACCTGATCGGCACGAAAGGCAGAAAATGAATGGCGCTCCTTGAAGTAAAGAAGCTTACCAAATCCTTTGCAGGGCTCAAAGCAGTAAACAATGTGAGCTTCCATGTAGAAGAAGGTGAGGTTTTTGGCCTCATTGGGCCAAACGGCTCAGGCAAGACCACTATTTTCAACTGTATCAATAACTATGTGCCCATGACTGCCGGGGACATCCTTTTCAAAGGAAAAACCATAAAGGGGTTCAAGACATATAAAATCTGCCATCTCGGTATAGGCCGTACCTTCCAAGTCGTAAAACCCCTTTCCCGGATGACAGTTCTGGGCAATGTAATAGCCTCTGCCTTCTGCCGCGTTAATACCATAAAAGAGGCCCAGGATGAGGCATACCAGGTCTTAGAATTTTGTGGCCTCTTAGAACAGGAGGATAAACCGGCGAAAAGTCTCCCCATAGGTGGAAGAAAAAGGCTTGAGATTGCCCGTGCTCTTGCTACAAGACCAGAACTCTTACTTCTTGACGAGACTGCAGCCGGTTTAAATCCTACAGAGCTGGATGATGCTATTGAACTCATTACGAAGATCAGGGATAAGGGCATTACCATCTTAATTGTAGAGCATATCATGAAGGTCATTATGGCCATATCGGATCGTATCCATGCTATCAATTTCGGTCAGACCATTGCCGAAGGCACACCCCATGAGGTTGCCAACAATCCGGCGGTGATTGAGGCCTATTTGGGAGAGGGATATGCTCAAGGTTAGTGGGATAGATGTATTTTATGGAGATCTGCAGGTCCTCTGGGGTGTCTCCTTTGACGTTAAGGAAAAGGAGATCCTGGTTTTGGTGGGGGCCAACGGAGCGGGAAAATCCACCACGATTAAGACCATATCTTCTCTGCTTACCCCAAAGGAGGGAACCATCGAGTTCAACGACATCCGTCTGGATCATTTGCCTCCCCATAAGATTATTGAGCACGGTATCGTCCACGTCCCCGAGGGGAGGCACCTGTTCACCGAGATGACTGTGGAGGAAAACCTGCTCATGGGGGCCCTCCATGGTGAGGCCAAGGTCAGACGGCCTGAGACTTTGGGATATGTGTACGGGATCTTTTCTATACTAAAGGAGAGAAGGGGACAGACCGCCGGAACCCTTTCAGGGGGTGAACAGCAGATGCTGGCGATAGGGAGGGGATTGATGTCAAGGCCCAAGCTCATGATGTTTGATGAACCGTCCTTGGGCCTTGCCCCGATGCTTGTGCAGCTGATCTTGAATTTGGTGAGGCGAATCAATGAAGAAGGTGTCACGGTTCTTCTCGTTGAGCAGAACGTGATGCAGACCTTAGCTCTGTGCGACCGGGCCTGTGTTTTAGAAAACGGAAGGATCGTCCTTCAGGGTAAAGGCCAGGAGCTCGTGGGAGACGATCACGTGAAAAAGGCCTACTTAGGGGTATAGCTTTGGCTATTGCCTCTTGCTTTTCGTACTATCTAGCCATCAGCTCCTGATAGGCATCCTGAATTTCCTTAAATCTCTCTTCCGCTAAGACCTTGAATTCATCCCCCAAATGATCGACCTTGTCTGGATGATACTTTGCGGCCAGTTTTCTGTAGGCTCGTTTAATTTCATCTACTGAAGCCCCCCGAGGTACACCTAGGACTTCATGTGGATCAAGTCTTGAAAATCTCTTATCCGTTTGAGCCCTTTTTTGATCCTCTTGGTAACTTTCACTTCTCCTCTTCTCCCCTTCTTGATAATAGGCCCCTTCGGATTGTGCCCTCATCTTGGCTGGTCGGTAGATAAAATACCAATACAGAACACCCAATGTCACTACATCCTCAATCAGTCCGATGGGCCCTATAAAGAACTCAGGTAAGAGATCAAAGGGGCTCAAGGCATAAACTATGAGCAGGAGATAGATCAGGTATCTCATTATGCAGCAATGCTCACTCTAGAGGCTTATGTCAGGGCCTTAATGGCTAGGCCTTTGACTATGGTGTCCATGATCTCGCTATTGTAAGGGGCGGATTTGCCTGTAGGTTCCTTTACGCTTCCCGCAAGAGTGACGGGACCTACGATCTGACCCTTGATAAAAGGTCCATAACGTTGGGGGCTTTCGTGAATCAATTCTAAGAGTTTGTAGAGACCAGTGGCATATTCTTGGCCGATGGCAAAGTAACCGATATCTTCGGCCATAAAATGCTCATAGAAAGTGGTGAGTTCACTATCCCTCTCCTCCGTAGAGTGGATATGGATAACCTCTTTCTCGTGATTTATTTTAAGCGAAGGCCTTGGCTTGCCTGGATGCACATATCCTCAAGATGGTTCCGTCGCACAAGCTGAGGTCAAAAGGGAATACCCGGAAAGATCTTAAGGATACGGTGGCAGGCATCATCAACATCTAAGAACGGTACGCTACCGATACCTGTAGCCATGAAATGCAGGCGAGACCCCTTTTCAATTGATTCCCTGCTCTACCCTCTCAATATATTGTCTTGAGCGTGTGTCTACCCTGACTACGTCCCCGAGATTTGCAAAGAGTGGAACCTGAATGACCGCTCCTGCCTCAAGCGTGGCTGGCTTGCTACCTCCAGTTACTGTATCTCCCTTAATCCCCGGCTCTGTTTTAACGATCTTTAAATCAACGAACTGTGGCAGTTCAATATCCACTACTCTGTCGTTGTATATGAGTGCCTCGACATTCGTGTTTTCCTTCAAAAATAGCCTATTCTCCTTGAGCTGTTCACCTGTGAGAAAAACTTGATCAAACGTTTCAGTATCCATAAAACAAAATTCACCTTTATCCTGGTAAAGATATTGCATCTCCTTCTCCTGTATGTTGGGTGGGGCAACCTTTTCGCCAGCCCGAAATGTCTTCTCTAATACCTGACCGGTAATCATGTTCTTCAGTTTTGTCCTTACAAATGCCCCACCTTTGCCGGGTTTCACATGGAGGAATTCTATGATTGTAAACGGCTTTCCGTCCACTTCGATCTTTAGTCCCGTTCTAAAATCTGCTGTTGAATACATAAATTGCCCTTCTCCTTCTGCAAATGTCTTTGCAGTAGAATTCCACTATGATGACAACAACAGCCTCAAGGCTGATGTGAAACGTTCATGGCCGCTCTTTGCCCTATATTCGTAAGCCACCTTTCCAAGACCTTAATCAGATTTAATTTTCTTTCTCGCAATCGCTCCTCTTTGGCCTTTCCACGCCCTTCAGCTTCTCTTATCTTCTTCAATTCATCGAGCCTCCTTTTGGCTTTTTCATCATCTGGAAATGCCTTGACTGTCTGTTCGTATGTCCTTATGGCCGCTTCTAATTCTCCCTGCTTATAGTAAATTTCCGCTAAGGTAGAGGTTGGAAGGATTGATGGCTCTTTCTTAGGGGGAGAGCTCAATTCAGAGAGAACCTGAGCTGCCTCCTTATCCGATCTATGGTGGGCGAGATATAGCTCTAAGCAATCTATCGCCTCTTTGGTCTTGTCCTCCTTGATATAGACCTCAGCCTGAAGTTTAAGAAGAGAAGATAGCTCATCAATCTGCTCACATAATTTTGTTAGCTCGTTCTGTGCTAGCTCAATAGATCCCTGCTCAACATATGTTTCCGCCAAAACCCTCCTTATGTTAATGTCATCCGGGAAGAATTCTAGTGCCTTTTGACACGCCTTTACCACCATCTCTCGCTTCCCCTCTTCCTTTAAGCCTTTAATAAGCAAAAGGCTTGCCCGGGGTGTCACTGGCTTATTTAAGATTTCATCATAGATCTCGTCTAGTGGTCTCATATCCTGCCCCTACTTACTATCTATTCAGAGTATCGGAATGATTGCCCTGCCTAAAGCGGTAGATAATCTCATTTTCCCTTACCAGACCCAATTCCTTGCGAGCAACCGACTCGAAGTACCTTGGGTCCTCTCTAAGTCGTCTGATCTCGGCAGTGAGTAGCCTGTTCTTTTCCTTGAGATCATCTACGATAGCTAGACATCTCTCCTCTTCCTTTCGCATTTTATATAGGTCTAGTAACCCATGTTTCCCGAAGCTTACCCAGGCTAACAAAAGCAAGGCCACAAAGGAAAGAATGGAAATGTAGCTAAGGTAATGACTTTTCTTAAAATGCGGCAAATTCAAAAGACCTTTTCAGGTTCCCACTGGGCAGATATGATAATGGAAGTAACACCGGCTCTTTTAGCTAAATCCATTACCCTCACAACGTGGCCATGTTTGACATCTCGATCGGCCTGCAAGATCAGGTTTATCCTTTTTTGTCCAGTGCTCCCTTTAAGCCTAAGATAAAGATCCCTGAAAGTCACTTTTTCCTTTTCGAGGTAACAGTTTCCAGCTTTATCTATTGCCACAACCAAGTTATCCGCTGACTGCTCTGATCCTCTGTCAGTAACAGCAGGCAATTTGATATCAATACCTGACATTATCTCAAAATGCGAGGTTAGCATAAAAAATATAAGGAGCAGAAACACTATATCGATTAAGGGGGCGATGCTCACACCAAGACTGATTTCCTCCCTCTTCGGCTGAGTAAAGCGCATTACCCTTTTTTGCCCTCCATAGTGTCAACAAGCCTAATAGAGCTTTCCTCTATTTCAAAGATGAGAATATGAGCCTTATCTATAAGAAACCGATAGGCGACCAGTGTAGGTATGGCTACCAATAGACCTGTGGCAGTTGTAATGAGGGCCTCGGCAATACCTCCTGCAAGAGGTGCAGGACTCCCACCACCGTAAACGGAAATCGCATTAAAGGTCTTTATCATACCTGAAACTGTACCAAGTAAGCCAAGCAGTGGGGAGAGGTGAGCAATAGTCAACAAGACTCCTATATTTCTCTCCAGTATAACGCCCTCCCTCCTTCCCTTTTCTTCTATGGCCTCTTTGACCAGCCACATCCCTCTTCCAGCATTTCTAAGGCCCGCCAAAAAGATCCTCGCAATTGAAGAGCTATCTCCCTGGCAAAGGAAGATTGACTCTGCTATCTTATTCCTCTCCACAAGCTCTTCCACCTTAAGAATAAAGTCCTTTGGTATGATCGATTTTCGCCTCAATACCCATACGCGTTCCATAAATATAGCCAGGGAAATAACAGAGCAAAATAGGATAGGGTACATAAAAGGTCCGCCTTTAATGACAAGCTCAATCAATTCCTTTCTCCAAGTTAGTATGCACCTCACCTATTGAGAGGCCCCTCAGGGAGGGATTAGCTATAAAAATACCCCTTAAACAGATCAAAGTCAAGAACACCCTTCCCTGGCCTGTGTATCAGGGTTTAGAATATAGGCCACCATGTAGTATTAGGGAGGGTCATAGTAAGATGAGGGCGGCCTCGACGTGGCAAGGAGCCCAGAACTGGTAAAAGCATCATCACCTCTTGGCTTACGTCGAGCACGTTAGTTACGGAGCTCTAACTGAATGAAACCTTTTCTCTGGGAGCTCCAAACAGGTTAGACAATTTCCATAAACGGCCCCAGTATCTATGCCGATCTTATTTTTCATGATCATAGGGTTACTAAATGGGGTATGCCCAAAGATAACCACCCTGCCAAAGTCATAATCAGAATAGATAAATCCGTCTCTAATCCAGATCATATCAATAAGATTCTGATCCACTATCGTAATGTGAGGGCGAAAACCAGCATGGACGATGTAGTACTGCTCAAGCTCTATCATAGGTAAAAGTGAAGAAAAGAAGTCGAGATGAGAGGATGGAATCAGCGGATCCTTCCTGCTTCGCCTCACTTCCTTATAGCTTCTAAGGGTAGAGAGACCTCCGTTTAGTATGAAGGTCTGCGGATCAATATCCGATAGATAGTCAAGAAACATCTGTTCATGGTTTCCGATAAGGCATTGAACATGGGGGGAATTGGCTTTTAGCTCCAAGACAAAGTCGACAACACCTCTAGAATCCCTCCCCCTATCAATATAGTCTCCAATAAAGATGAGCCGATCCTTGGATGGGTTCCATTCTATTTTTTCAATGAGGCCCTTTAGCATATCTAGGCAACCATGAACATCCCCAACGACAAATGTCTTTCCTGCACCCATAAAATGACCCTCAAAAATGCAAAGCAATAGTGCCAAAATTTCAGCGATTATAATAAATGCTTTTAATAAATATTCAAGTACGTTATTTTTTAGCGGACCTAAACCTGACCCTGTAATGCTATTGGAGGCCTATGTCAAGGATAGTCATGGTTCTGGCAACCCATAATAAAGGAAAGCAGAGAGAATATGAGCTGCTTTCTGGGAATGCTCCCATAGCTCTTAGGGGGCTTTCTGAGTTCGAAGAGGTCCCTCTCCCTGACGAAGAGGGGAGGACGTTTGAAGAAATTGCCACAAAGAAGGCCCGAGCCGTATCAATGATGCTTGGAGTTCCTGCCTTGGCTGATGACTCGGGCCTTGCAGTGGAGGCCTTAAATGGGGCACCAGGTGTACTTTCAGCGCGCTATGCCGGAGAATCGGCCGACGACTATCAAAACAACCACAAACTGCTTGAGGAAATGAGAGGGAGAGAGAATAGGAAGGCTACCTTTTACTGCGCTATTGCGCTAGCAAAACCAGGCGGGCTGGTTTTGAATTATGCTGGGAGGTGCTCCGGGATAATCCTCGATGAGCCCGCTGGGGCACACGGCTTTGGATATGATCCCATTTTTTACTATCCTCCCCTTCGTAAGACATTTGCGCAGCTTTCACCTGAAGAAAAAAACAGTGTAAGTCACAGGGGGCAGGCCATGAGGAAATTCTTGAATGATCTTGAGCGGATTTTGACTTGGTTGGGGGACAGATAAATGTGTACTCGACCCATAGGGAAGTTCAAAGTAGAATTAAATACTTATCCGGAAAGCACATATCCATGGATCACACACGTGAGACTGAAGAAGAGGCCCTGTTAAATGATATAGCCTCGATGCTCGCGGCCTTTGAGAAGGAAAGGGCTAACCTTATACCTATTTTGCAGATGATTCAGGAAAGACACCACTACCTGTCTGCCAGCGCCTTACAAATGGTGGCCAAACATCTCGGAGTCTCTGGTTGCGAGGTTTATGGGGTGGCTACATTCTACAATCAGTTCAGGTTTTATCCCCCGGGTAAACACCGGATAAGGGTCTGCCTTGGAACAGCCTGCCATCTGAGGGGTGGTGATATAATCCTGGAGAACTTTGAACGGAAGCTCGGGATCAAGGAGGCTGAAACAACAGCGGACAGGGAATTTAGTATTGATAGGGTAGCCTGCGTGGGATGCTGTGCCCTGGCCCCAGTGGCCATAATCGATGATACTGTTCATGGCCACATGGCCCCAAGCAAGGTAGAGGGACTTATCTTGGGTTTCGAGATAGAGAAGCAACGAGAAAAAAGGGGAAAGCAGCACGGTGAATCAAAACAGTAAAGAAAAACTGAACGGGGTATTTGCATCCATAAAGGCGGAGGCAGACAGACGCTTTAAGCAGATGAAGGGAGACGATCGACACAATATCTTCATTGGCATGGCTACATGTGGCCTCGCATCGGGGGCAATGGAGGTAAGGGCCGCCTTTGAGGAGGCGCTTTCAGAAACAAAAGTCAATGCCCACATTATTCCTGTGGGTTGCCTTGGTCATTGTTACGCGGAGCCACTAGTTATAGTTGATAAGCCCGGATCCCCGCCCATTCTTTACCACGATATGACACCTGGTAAGGCACGGTTGCTGGTAAAGGCCTTTTTAGAAGAGGGTGACCCGGTTTTTGAGCACGTATTAGGGGCCATGGAGGAAAACGACACGATACCTTCAGTCTTAGAGTTCCCGCGGTTTAGCCGGGAAAACAAGATAGTTATGGCCAACAGTGGTGTCATTGATCCAGAGGACGTCTATCAGTATATTGAAAGGGGAGGATATTGGGCGCTCGTCAAGGCACTCACCTTAGCGCCAGAGGAGATCATAGAGGAGATCCTAGAATCAGGTCTGAGAGGAAGAGGGGGTGCAGGTTTTCTAACTGGCCTAAAGTGGCGATTGGTGAGAGATGCCAGGGAAGAGGATAAGATTATAATATGCAACGCAGATGAAGGAGATCCCGGCGCTTATATGGATAGGGCTTTACTTGAGAGTAATCCCCATCAGGTTATTGAGGGTATAGCTATCGCTGCCTATGCTGTAGGAGCCCGGAGAGCAATCATCTATGTCAGGGCAGAATATCCCCTCGCAGTGAAGATGATTAAAAATGCCATTGATCAGTCGAAAGAGATAGGGCTCCTAGGAAAAGGGATACTGGGCACAAACTTTGATTTGGACATATCGGTATTTCAGGGCTCAGGAGCCTTTGTTTGTGGTGAGGAGACGGCCCTCATCCAGTCAATTCAAGGTAAGCGAGGAATGCCTCAACCGAGACCACCCTATCCCTCCCAAAGGGGTCTCTGGGGAAAACCCACGGTCGTAAATAATGTCAAATCAATGGCATCCATACCACCCATAATAGAGCATGGGGCTCGGTGGTTTAGAGGGATAGGTACTGCCAAAACTCCTGGGACGGCAATATTCTCCGTGGTGGGAAACATACTCCATGCCGGCCTAGTGGAAATACCCATGGGAGTTACCCTCAGGGTCCTTATCTTCGACATCTGTGGTGGTATCCCAGATAAAAAGAAATTTAAGGCAGTTCAGATCGGGGGCCCTTCTGGAGGATGCTTGCCAGAGACCTTTTTAGATACGCAGGTTGATTTTGATTCTTTAACGGAGGCCGGGGCAATGATGGGATCCGGCGGTATGGTGGTCATGGATGAGGATGCTTGCATGGTGGATGTAGCCAGATATTTCCTTGACTTCACCCAAAAGGAATCATGCGGGAAATGCACGTTCTGTAGAATAGGAACCAAACATCTCCTCGATATCTTGGAGAGGATAACAAGGGGGGAAGGCCGTGAGGGCGACATAGAATTATTGGAGGATCTGAGTTTAGACATAAGGGAAGGCTCCCTGTGCGGGTTGGGAAAGACAGCCCCTAACCCGGTCTTAACAACCGTTAAGTATTTCAGAGATGAATATGAGGCACATGTCAGGGAAAAACGGTGCCCTTCTATGATGTGTAGGGCATTAATAGCATATTATATAGATTTAGAGGCGTGCGCCAGGGGCTGCGACGCGTGTGTTGGCAGCTGCCCTACGGAATCGATCTTTACCACCGAAGACAGAAAGAAGGCCATTGACCAAACATCATGCGTGCGATGTGGGGAATGTATGACTTCCTGTCCACCGGAGTATAATGCGGTACGAAAGGTCTCTCCTCCAGCGCTGGCACCCAAAATCGAACGTCCTAGGGAAGGGTAATCCATGGTCAGATTGGTAGTGGATAACAGGCAAATCGAGACCGAAGAGGGAGCGACTGTTCTTCAGGCCTGCCTTGACAATGGAATCTATATCCCCAATCTCTGCTACCTAAAGGAGATGGATAGTCCCCCAGGTTCATGTAGGCTGTGCCTTGTTGAGGTTGATGGATACAATCAACCCATAACCTCATGTACTATAAAGGTCAAAGAAGGGATGATCGTCAAGACCAATACGGAACATGTGAGAAGACTACAGAGAACTGCCTTTGAGCTGCTCCTCTCCGTCCATCATGTAGATTGCCGGAGATGCCCTGCTAATAGGAGCTGTGAGCTGCAACGGATTGCCAAGTACCTGCATCTCGGCGTAAAGCTCAAGAGGTTTGAACAACTTGAGCGGAGGGTAAAGATAGTACAAGACCACCCCTGCCTCGAATATGTTCCCAGTAGGTGTGTCTTGTGTGGACGGTGTATCTTTATGTGCCAGAGGGAAAATGGTCAGGCCATGTTAAGCTTTGCAAGAAGGGGGTTAGATACCGTCATAAGTTTCTTTGGCGAGGGGGATAAGGCCAGGGCTACCTGCGGGCAATGTTATGCTTGTGTAGAAGCCTGCCCTGTTGCCGCCCTGCTAATAAGAAACGCCCATTCGCAATAACATAACCATTCAGGGGTCCTCACGATGATAAGGGAAAATGTGAAGCGCCTCTTACGTGAACTACCAGAGGGTGTCACGCTGCTTGCAGCTGCCAAGGAAAGAAGCGCCGAAGAGATATCTGAGGCAATAAGGGCGGGGATCACAATCATAGGGGAAAACTATGTGCAGGAGGCCCTAGGGGTATACAAAGAAGTTGAGGAAAAAGCCCAGTGGCACTTCATTGGACATCTGCAGACGAATAAGGTAAAAAAGGCGGTTGGTATCTTTGACGTGATCGAATCCCTCGACTCCTTAAGATTGGCCAAAGAGATAGAAAAGTGCTGTGAGAGACAAAATAAGATCATGCCCGTTTTGATTGAAGTCAACAGCGGCGAGGAGGACCAGAAAACTGGAGTAGCGCCTAAGGATGTAGGGCAACTCATAAGGGAGATCTCCTCTCTTAGTCATCTAAAGATCATGGGCCTTATGACCATGGGACCCAGATTCGGAGACCCGGAGGGATCACGTCCCTACTTTGCAAGAACAAGAGAGCTATTTGAACACTTCAAGGACCTTGGTTTACCAACTGTGGAGATGAGATATCTCTCTATGGGCATGACGAATTCCTATAAGGTGGCCATCGAGGAGGGCGCAAATTTGGTAAGGATAGGGACCAAGATATTTGGAGAGAGGGAAGGAAGCTATAATTGAGCTATGCTAGTCAACAAATGAGAAGGCTTATGGGTAAGGCCATCTCCAGCTTTCAGATGATAGAGGATGGAGATAGAGTGTTGGTAGCCGCCTCAGGTGGTCGGGATAGCCTATCCCTGTTGTGGTTGCTCAGAGACCGCCTGAAAAGGATACCCATTACGTATACGCTTATGGCAGTGCATGTAGACATAGGCTTCGGACAGGATACAGGGAAAAGCATGGAGGCATTTTTCAAGGCAAACGGTTTTGATTACCGTATTATCGAAAGCAGATTTGGTCCATGGGCACATGGAATGGAAAACAGGGAAAATCCCTGCTTTTTGTGCTCACGCCTAAAGAGAAAGGCCATATTCGAAACGGCGGCAGCACTCGAATGTAACAAGATAGCATTTGGACATCAGAAAGATGATCTTATAGAGACGTTCTTCTTGAACCTCTTTTTCGCGGGATCAATTGGTACAATTCAGCCCGTACAAGAGTTATTTAATGGAAAGCTTTCCATCATACGACCTCTTTTTCTGCTAAATGAGAGCACTATCAAGAGATATGCTGATGAGATGGGATTCCCAGAGACAGATAGTGGCTGTCCTACGGCGGGATCATCAAAGAGGGCACAGATCAGGTCCCTGCTTTCAAACCTCTATCAGACAAATAGGAAGATAAGGGGAAATATATTTAACGCATTGCAGGGGATAGGCGGGCTGAATAGCCGGAGCTGAGGAGATGAAAATAGGTATCATTGGATTGCCTCAATCAGGGAGGTTTACCATTTTTAGGGCCCTGACTGGTGAACGTGGCGTAAAAGGCGGCAAGTCGGGAGATCAGCTGCTCGCAACCATCAACGTACCTGATGAGAGGGTAGATTATCTAACCGAGTTATATCAGCCAAAAAAGACCACCTATTCTCAGGTGGAATACCTGCTGCCGCCAAGACTGATGGATTCTGAGCATGCCAAGAGGGGAGAGGAAAATATAGTCTTTAATGCGGTGAGAACTTGTGACGGGTTGATACATGTAGTGAGAAATTTCCAGCTCTTTGGGGGCCCTTCTCCCACCCCTGAAGAGGATTTCCTCACGCTGGAATCAGAGATGATATTGAATGATCTTATGGTGGCTGAAAAGAGGATCGAGAGGATAAAATCAGATGAGCGGAAGGGAAAAGGGGTGACTATCGAGGAACTCTCTCTTTTAGAAAGATGCAGGGACATTCTATCTGAAGAAAGACCCTTGCGGGATAACGCCGAAATAGCCACTTCTCCCCTCCTTAAGGGCTTTACCTTTCTGTGTGCTAAGCCGTTACTTTTGATCTCTAACAATTCAGATGAGGATGAGGATCCTCCAAGAATGCCCCGTATCCCCAAGAATGTTGAGGTCATGGTCGTTCGAGGTAAACTAGAGATGGAGATAGCAGAGATGGGGCCAGAGGAGGCAAAGGAGTTCCTATCCGCCTTTCATATTGAGAGATCTCTCATCGATAGGGTTATCAAGCGGTCCTTTGCCCTCTGTAACCTTATCTCCTTTTTCACGGTCGTGGAAAATGAGGTAAGATCATGGACAGTTACTAAGGGCACCTCAGCGATAGAGGCCGCAGACCTCATCCATTCAGATATGAAAAAGGGATTCATCAAGGCTGAGGTCCTCCCTTACGATCAATTGGTAAGATATGGAAGTTTTTCGGAGGCGAAGAAGGATGGCCATCTCCACCTTGAGGGCAAAAATTACATAGTTCAGGACGGGGACATAATCAGGTTTAGATTTAGCGTTTAGTAAGATGGTAAAGAAAAAGATAAAAGTCGGGATCATAGGGGCGGCAGGTTATGGCGGGGTTGGCCTGATTGAACGCCTCATAAATCATCCCTCTGTTACCATGGGTGCCCTTATAGAAAAGCGCGATATTAATAAGCCTATTAGTGTAATTTATCCCCACTTGAAGGGGTTCTGCGACCTGCCCGTCCTTGATCCAGGAGACCCTAATTGTCCTGATGATTTCGATATTGTCTTCTACGCTACCCCCGATGGTGTCGGTCAGAAGGGGGCGAGGACATGGTTGCGTAAGGGCGTTAAGGTAATCGATTATAGTGGGGATTTCCGATTTAATGATAAGGATAGCTATGCCTCTTACGCCCTCAGAATAGGGAGGACAGAGGAACATGCTGATCCGGATATTCTCCCCTCCTCTACCTATGGCCTGCCAGAGCTGCATAGGGCCGAGATAGCTGAATCAGATCTGGTTGGAAACCCAGGATGTTTTGCGGTAAGCTGCATCCTTGGGCTTGCACCTGCTCTCAAATCAGGCCTGATAGATACTCACGATATCGTAGTTGATGCAAAAACTGGTGCGTCCGGGGCCGGGAAGACGCCATCGCCGACGTTCCACTTCCCAGCCAGATATGAGGCCATGAATGCCTATAAGGTAACTGGCCATCAACATGTCTGCGAAATCGAGAGGGAACTAAGCCTATTAGGTGGTGAGGAAATCAAGATCACGTTCACGCCTCACGTTGTTCCCCTGAGCAGGGGGATTATCACAACTATCTATGCAAATCTTCTCGAGAGGGCAAATATGGAGAGCCTTAGGGATGCCTACCAGAGTATGTATACGAAAGAGCCATTCATCAGGGTATTCAGTCACGGGGAGATCCTAAGTACAACTGATGTGAGGGGCAGCAACTTCTGCAATATCTCCCTTTGTATAGACCAAAGAACGGTGAAACTGATTGTCATTAGCGTGATTGATAATTTGGTGAAAGGTCAGGCGGGTAATGCGTTGCAGAATATGAATATCATGATGGGGATCGAGGAAACTACCGGCTTGATGTATCCTGGGAGCTTTCCTTAAGGGATAATCTTACATGCAGACCTTCCTTACTTGCATAAGATCGGTTTCGCCAAGAAATGTCTTTCGTATCCCGTCTTGCATTAAGGTTGCCATTCCATCGGCTATGGCCTGTTCCCTGATCTCCTCCATCTTGGCCTTGCTTTGAATCAGGGACTGCATTTGAGATGTACCAGCCAAGATTTCAAACAATCCGGTTCTTCCCTTATATCCCGTATTCTGACACTTCTCGCAGCCTTTGGGGCGGTAAAGGGTGAGATCATCGTTGTAGGAGATTTTCAGGGCATCAAAATTTCCACTATATGCCCTGACCAATGAGTCAAACTCCTCCCTTGCCGGATGGTAAGCCTCCTTGCAACTCTTACATAGGATCCTTACCAGTCTCTGGGCAAGGATACCCAAAAGGGCATCGGCAAAATTAAAGGGATCCATTCCCACATCCAGCAATCGTGTAATTGTCTCAGACGCGCTATTGGTGTGAAGTGTTGAAAGAACCAGATGACCAGTAAGGGATGCCTCAATTCCCGTTGACGCTGTCTCGTGATCCCTCATCTCTCCAACCATGATTACATCTGGGTCCGCCCTGAGGAATGACCTCATGGCAGCTGCAAAATTGAACCCGATCTTTGGCTGCACCTGCACCTGACGAAGACCTTTCTGTGTGATCTCCACTGGGTCTTCTGCAGTCCATATCTTTATCTCCGGATTGTTTATATAACGCAAGGCTGAATGGAGTGTAGTGGTCTTACCGCTACCAGTGGGACCGACACAAAGGATAAGGCCATAGGGCTTCTTTACTATCTCGATAAGTGCCTCATAATTTCTCCCGTTCATACCCATCTTCTCCAGGGGTATCGGGTCACCGGCCGGCAGCAGCCTCATGACGACATCCTCATTTCGGGCTGCGGTCGGGATTGTAGCCACCCTCAATTCGAGGTCCAATGGGGCATATTTCTTGAATTTTATCTTACCGTCTTGGGGAAGACGCCGCTCCGCTATGTCGAGATCGCTCATGATCTTTACCCGGGAACAGATGGCATTCTTATACGTGTAGGGTATCGTCTGGTATACATGGCAAATTCCATCAACCCTGAGCCTGACAATGGCAGCTTCCTTACCCATCATGGGCTCTATATGGATATCAGAGGCCCCCATATTATAGGCATCAATGACCATTTTATTTACTAACTGCACTATAGCCCCATCTTCCTCACTAATCCCTTCAAGTTCATCATCTACTTCTTGCTCTCCGCGGTCTAACTGACCCAGGATATCTTCGATGCTCCCTGCCTCGACCCCAAGACTTGATCTCTGGACATCAAAGAAATGGTCTATCATCTTGATAATATCTTCCCTCAAGGAAACACAGAACTCGAATTCATCGCCGGGGATGAGCCCTTTTATCGCGTCTTGTCCGGGCAAGTTATTCGGGTTTTCCATTGCGATTACTATCTTTGAGTCCGATTTGGCCACCGGAACGAAGAGGTTATTCTTCAGGTATGTTGGCTTCAGGCCTTTCAGCAACTGCCCCGGAATGACCATCCTTTCATCATAGGGGACGAATCGCGTATCATAGAATGCACTCAGAGACTTCCCTATGTCCTCTTTGGACACGCGATAGTTATCCATAAGGACAGTTTCCACACTGCTCTTTGCCTTCCGTGCACGGGCCATAGCCTCTCCGAGATCCTTCTGGCTAATCATGTTGTTGCTGATGAGATAATCGAATTTTGTCCTTCTTTTGCTTTGTTTTAGCTTCCTTTGATTGTAAAAGGCAATGCCAAGGACCTTTGCTATTTCCACAAGAGTCTGCTCGTCTTCCAATGTGAAGCGCTTGCCATTGCCCTTGTTGAGAAGCTGAATCACCCCCAATAGGTATTTACTGAACCTAATGGGAGCAACTAGAACTTGCCTTGTTTTATAACCAGTCTTCTCGTCCCAGCTCCTGTCAAATGTCAATTCAGGGCTTATCCCTTTCAATTCATACCTATCGTAGGCATTCATGATGTTTGCCATTTTTCCAGAGGAAGCACAATAACCTGCAATACTCTTATTGTTGAGGGGGACCCTTATTTGGCTTATCTCTTCACCTGTCTTAAAGCGCGAAAAGATCTGCTTGTTAGCCCCATCAACTACATAAATGGTTAAGCGGTCTGCATCGAATAGACCAAGGATACTCTCCCTCAAATTGAGCAATATGTCGTCAATCTCCTTGGAGGAATTTATCTTATTCGTGATAAAATTAAGCGTCTTGCTGGATTGAAGCTCTTTCTGCAGGGCCTCTATATCACGGGCTTCTTCTTTCTCAGTGTCTGTTTCGAGGACTGCCATTGTGCTCACCTTCCCGATTCCATTAAAATACTAACATATATTCCGGATTTTTTCCACAATATTCAACTCCATTTTTCGTTTGAAAAATGGGCTTGATTCCATAAGAATAATATGGCCTTTCCCAAGAAAAGGTTGCTCCCAGAGTTTACAGCATTCAAAAATCAGGCCAAATAACGATGCCCCATCATCCTATTAGCAAAGACAACCCCCTTGTGCTTGCCTCTATCTCACCGAGACGAAAGGCTATTCTTGAACACATTAGTATTCCATTTGAGGCAGTCGGAAGTATGGTAGAGGAAACCCTTGTCGAAGGCATGCAACCGGCAGAAATTGCATGCCGGACAGCACTCCGTAAGGCTCAGTCGGTGCAACATAACCATAAGAGCCGCTGGATCCTAGGTGCGGATACCATAGTTGTAATGAACAGGAGGGTATTCGGCAAGCCAGGAGATAGCCGGGAGTGCCATGACATGCTCCTCCATCTGAGTGGAAGAAATCATAAGGTAATTACCGGATTCTGCATTGTTGACCCAGGAGGCGAGACAGTTCATGTCCAGGCAGTCATGACAAAGGTAAAAATAAAGCGGATAAGCGAAACCGAAATCGAGGCCTATATTAAGACCCGTGAGCCCTTTGGAAAGGCGGGGGGTTATGCCATCCAAGGGATTGGCTCTTTTATGATTGAGCACATCACCGGTTCCTACACCAATGTGGTTGGATTGCCTGTGTGCGAGGTTGTGAGTGCCCTCCTTGCATGCGGCGGTCTTAAAGGTTTCCCCCTGATTGAGAAGTAAACAGGCAACACCCTCTGTTGATCTCCCGTATGGGTACTCTTTACCCCCTACTCCAAGTCGCCCCTCTGCCTCACTATTTCAGACAGGATAATCCCCGCAGCGACAGATACATTGAGGGAATTGAGGCGGCCCAATCTTGGTATACTAACCAAATGATGACATCGATCCCTCACAACATTGCTTAATCCTTTGCCCTCACTGCCCATCACCAGAGCCAGATCCCTATTCCAGTCAAACTCATAGATGTTTGTCTTCCCTTCCCCTGCAGCCCCTACTATCCAAAGACCCTCATCATCTAACTGTCTGAGACTTCTCACTAAATTAGTCACCCTGGCCACGCGGAGAAAGGCTGATCCACCCGCTGACCTTTTGTGGACGGTATCCGTTATGGATGCTGACCTATCCCTTGGCAAAATAAGTCCATGAACCCCAAAAAACTCAGCAGTCCTGATCAGAGACCCCAGATTCCCGGCGTCAGTAATGTGATCCGCAATAAGGAGAAGCCCTTTCCCTCTGTTTGCACGTGCGCCTTTTATCAGCTCATCTAAACGGAAGTAACTGTAATTACATACGATGGCTATTACACCCTGGTGAGAGGACGCGGGAGATAGCTTATCCAAATAGAGCCTATCCTTGAATCTGATCGGTATTCTCTTCTCCCTGGCCATATCCAAAATTTCCGTGAGTCGGCCAACCCCCCTTCGCTTGGAAACTAAGACTTCAGCTATTTCCTTACCTTCCCTAAGGTTTTCCTTGACTGCGTTTATGCCGAATATGACCTGGGCCAAATCTCCTACCTCGACAATTACAGATGCTTCTATATATGAAATATCTTTTGCACTAAGGGAAGGCGTCTGTTTCTACATGCCCTTTGTGCCGTAATAATCGCCTCTATTTCTCTTGCCGCCTGGTTTAGATCATCGTTTACAACAATGAAATCGTAATCTCGACATCTTTGGATCTCCTCTACTGCCTTTTTCATCCGCAGGTCTATATTTATCCCTTCATCTGTTGATCTCCTCTTCAGCCTCTCCCTGAGAATCTCTATTGATGGGGGAAGGATAAATATTGATAGAGACTCGGGAAACCGTCTCTTTATCTCCTTGGCCCCTTGTACATCAACATCCATCAAGAGGTCCTTCCCTGAGCATAGTTCCCTGTTCAAAGTTGAAATGGAGGTGCCATATAGCTGACCATAGACAAGGGCCCATTCAACGAATTCATGAGCCTCAATCATGTTTTCAAACTCAACTCGATCAATGAAGTAATAATGTAATCCGTTCACCTCCCCTTCCCTCGGTTTTCTCGTGGTATGAGAAATGGAATAACCGACCCCCCCTATATTTTTTCTTGCAGTATCTATTAATGTCGTTTTTCCACTGCCCGAGGGCGCGGTTACCACAAAAATCTGTCCTTTTTCCGGCACGCTATCCATTATCCTGTTGGTGCATCCTCAAAGCGGGTCGTATTCTATATCAGATCCTCCGCACTTATTGACCCATTTGGAGAAAATCTTTGGGCTATGGTCTCAGATTGGATAGCTGACAGGATCACATGGTTGCTATCAGTGATAATCACTGATCTCGTCCTTCTACCCTGCGTTGCATCGATGAGCCTCTTATCCTCCCTTGCCTCTTCGCGAAGTCTCCTGGCTGGTGCCGAAGAGGGCGAGATAATAGCTATTACACGGTTGGATACGAGGAAATTCCCAAAGCCAATACTAAGTAAACTTGGATCCATCACGCTTCTCTCCTCTGTGTAATAAACAACCAATTTATTCTACATTTTGAATCTGCTCCCTCAGCTTTTCCAATTCACCCTTAATCTCCACTGCAAGTTGCGAAATCGACGAATCTGCAGCCTTAGATCCAATTGTATTAACCTCCCTGTTTATCTCCTGCAATAAGAAATCCAGCCTCCTTCCAACCACATCATCCTGATCCATGTAGTTCCTAAACTGCTCTATGTGACTCCCGATTCGAATCAGTTCCTCGGTAATATCAGACCTCTCTGCCATAAAGGCCACTTCTAGCATCAAACGGTCCTCATTAATTTCAATATCTTCGGTCAACTTATGAATCCTCTGTATTAATTTATTTCTATAAGATTCAATTACTACTTTAGCCTTATCTCTTATGTCGTCGATATGTCTTCCAATCCTGTTTAATCGCTCCATGAAATCCTTCTCCAAGGTCTTACCTTCATTTATCCTCATCGCGTCCAATGAGGCCATGGCCTTATCTATAACATCCTTCAATTCAGGCCATATTTTTTCAGCATCAACAGCATCTTGCTTGACAATGATGATATCTTTTAGCTGAGAGAAAAAGGATAGATCTATGGGCTGCTGACAACCTAGCTCCTTATTGAGCTCATCGAAAATATTACCATAAGCCCTTACTAAGGGCCTGTTTAGTTCTAGGTTCAAGCCCTTATCACCGTTGTCTTTTACCTGGATGGATATCTCAATCCTCCCCCTCTTTAATCTGGAAGAAAGTAGAGACCTAATCCTGTCCTCGAACAGTTGAAGGCTCTGAGGGAGCCTCAAGATAATCTCTCGGTACCGATTATTCCCCGAGCGTATTTCGGCAATGAATTCCATGGTCCCCTTTAAGGACTCGGCCCTGCCATATGCGGTCATGCTCTTGAGCATAATTGTCTCTCTATCGCATCTGAAACAAGCTTCATCCTTCCCCTCCTCTTAACAGCTGCAAATAACGATTCCTTAACATATTAAAATAACCAATGAGTGTCTCATCGGCATAATCAGGATAAGTCCATGCCAGAGGCCTAAAGGTCCCGGCATGAAAGATGAGGATTAGGTCTGCATATAGTCCCTTTCTTAGATAAATCCTATGGATATAGTTCTTACCCGTAGCGAGGACCAACCTCTCTAAAGCAATATAGCCTGGGTCAATGTTAATCCTCCTCCGCTTGTCAGCAAGATGTTCATTCTCAATCTCGTTTGTCGTCAACTTTATGTCCACGATAGAATCGGGGTGAATAAGCTTCGAAAAGGAGACGAAACGCCTATATAGAGGCCATCCCATTTCCCTCGCATAGTATCTTGTCCTATTAAAGAAGAGCTTCTCGCTCACCCAGTCAACAGGACCAAAACATCCCTCCATCTGTCCAATAACCTTCTCTATTAGGTCTTCTTCTGGGGAAAAGAGGCTGCTTATGAGTTTTACCTTCTTTACTTCCTTGGGGATACTCACTGTTCGATACCAGTTAATTTACTTGTTGCTCCCCTCTGCTTGCTGCTGGATATGAGAGGCAAGTAATGCTTTGAGATCATCTTTCTTTACAGTTGATGTTCCCACCTCCCCGACCACTATCCCTGCCGCCAGATTAGACAAATATGCGGCTGATTTCACATCAAGCCCGGTGGCTATACCGAGCGTCAGGGTAGCGATAACAGTATCTCCCGCACCGGTAACATCGTATACCTTTCTGGCTATTACCTTTATGTGGGTTGCTCCGCCATCGCCCTCAAACAGAGTCATACCTTCCTCTCCCCTAGTAATCAACAGGGCACGGCATCTGTAAGATTGCAACAACCCCTCACCAACTCTCCTGAGGCTTTCCTCATCCGATATATCCATGCCAGCAGCCTCTTGAGCCTCCTCGTTGTTGGGAGTGATGATGGTTACACCTTCATAGAGCGGGAAGTTCCTAACATTGGGATCAACAGCCAGCGGGAGACCCCTGGTTGACATCAAATCCTTCAGGCCCCCCATAAGTTCTCTAGTCACTACGCCTTTTCCATAATCAGAGACGATTATGGCAGCAAGGGTTTCCCCCCGATTATGAATAAAATCTAGGATGGTGTTGGTCGTCTCCGGTTTTAAGGTGTCCCTGGTCTCTCTATCGTACCTGACTATCTGCTGTGCATGGGCTATAATCCTCGTCTTGAGAGTTGTGGGCCTGTTATCTTCGACAACGATGCCATTGATATTAACCCCTAGCCTATTTAACAGCGAAAAAATCCGCTTTCCTATATAATCATCTCCAACGACTCCACATAACCGCGCCTTAGCCCCTAGGGAGACTATATTATTGACCACATTTGTTGCACCGCCCAGCATCGTGGTCTCATGGTCAACCTCAACCACAGGTACAGGTGCTTCAGGTGAAATCCTCGATACCCTCCCCCATATGAATTGATCCAACATGATATCGCCGACAACAAGTACCTCTGTCTTTTCAAAACCCTCAATAGCCTTCATCAAGGATTTAAGATCAGTGGCTTTCATATCCATTTCCGCTGCTGTTTGGCCAGAGGCAAACGTTGGCCCTTGACTCAATATTCCCAGCCTCTTATACGTGGCCGCCACATTAGCGTCCCGCTTGTAGCTGTCTTTTAGGGCATTATATACCATATAGTGATTTTTGGATAAAGTGAAAAGGGAGTGAAAATAACCCCAGCTCGTGCTAGAGGATAAGTCCCAATTTTAATTGACTGACTAATAGGTCTCTCATATACTCACTGAGAATTCGGGGACCCAAGTTCCTGCCAATACCTGGAACTTACCATGACGATTTCCATCTGTATTATATGTCTTAACGAGGAAACAAACATTAAGAGGTGCCTCGAGAGCTCTAAATGGGCTGATGAGATAATTGTGGTTGACTCAATGAGCCAGGACAGAACAGTCGAAATTGCCAAAGAGTACACTGATAAAGTCCATCAAAGGGCGTGGTCTGGGTACGCTGACCAAAAAAATTTCGCCGTTTCCAAGGCTACTGGTGACTGGATATTCAGTATTGACGCTGACGAAGAGATAAGTCAAAGCCTCCGATATGAAGTTAGAAAGGAGATGGAAAAGCAAGACGCTAAAGATGGCTACAGAATACCGCGGCTTTCGTTCTACCAAGGCAGATGGATTAAACATAGCGGTTTCTATCCAGACAGACAACTCAGGCTTTTCAGGCGTAACCGGGGATATTGGATTGGAAAGCGTGTGCATGAGAGGGTCCACGTTAACGGAGAGGTAGGCTTCTTAAAGAGCAGTCTTCTACATTATCCATATGGGGGCACCATCTCAGGTCAGCTTCAGACTGTTGATAAGTTCTCAACACTCTTGGCGCAAAACCTATTTGAGGAGGGCAAGCGTTATGATCCTTTACTTTTACTGTTGAGGCCTCCTTTGAAGTTTATAGAGGTCTATTTTCTTAGACTTGGTTTGTTAGATGGGCTCGCCGGGTTTGTTATCGCGCTCACATCTGCTTATGCCCTGTTCGTCAGGTACGTGAAACTTCGGGAGTCAGAAAAAGGGCTAGGAGATCAGCCCCCCTCCTCATAACAAATCAATTATTACGCCACAGTGAAGAAAATCGCATTGGCAATTGAGGACTTTAGCAGGCACAAAGGTGGAGCAGAATCATATGCTGTCTCTCTTGCATCTAGCCTTGTTGAGAACGGATGGGAGATACATCTATTCGGCCAGAACTGGGATGGTGAACCACCAACCGCCCTCTTCCGCAGGATAGAAGTTCCAAGACTCTTACCGTCTTGGGCTAAGATGATTTTGTTTGCATTGAGGCATAGAGCGATGGTAAAGGGTCAAGACTTCGATGTAGTCCTTGGTTTCGGAAATACTATACATATGAACGTGTACCAAAGCCATGGCGGAGTCCATAGGTACTCCACAGCCAGAAAGGTCCATGCGGAAAGTAACCCCATCTTGCGCCTGCTAAAACGGGCACTCATTACCCTTTCAGTGAAAGATAAGGTGAGACACTGGATAGAGTCTTCACCATTCAGGACCAAACCAAGGCCTAGAATTATTGCAATCTCCTCTATGGTCAGACAGGATATGGCCGCATTCTATCGGATAGACAAAGAGAAAATAGACCTTATCTACAACGGTATAGATACCAGGAAGTATAATATTGGTTTGCGAGAACGCTTAAGGGGCTCACTGAGGGGCCGATTAAGAATAGAGGATAATGATATAGCCTTTCTGTTCATATCATACGATCTGAAGAAAAAGGGCATAGTGCCCTTAATCGAGGCCGCTGCACAATTGAGGAGATCAAACGTCGGCAGCTTCAAACTGCTGGCCGTCGGAGAGCCCCCCTACCCTTCCCTGTTAAGACGCATCGCCCGGTTAGGTCTGGAGGATACAGTGATATTCGCCGGCCCCACCAGAACACCTGAGGAGTACTACGCAAATTGCGATGTGCTGGTTATGCCTACATTTTATGATGCATGTTCGCTCGTAGTCATGGAAGGGATGGCATGCGGTCTTCCCGCAATTACCACTGTCTCCAACGGGGCGGCAGGAATCATAACAAACGGGAAAGACGGATATATCATTTCCTACCCTCCAGTACCCACCGAGCTTGCTGAGGCGATGAAGGCTTTTTTTTCACAAGGGAGGCTTAAAAGGATGTCCAAAGAGGCTTCCCTCACAGGCAAGAGATACTCCTTAGAGAGGAATCATCGAGAAATGATAAGGGTCTTCAATGAAATAGGGGGACAACGGGTGCAAGGTCAATCAAGACGAGGGAAAATATCGGCATGAAAAGAACACTCAGGAAGCGCTTGGTATAGTATTTTCTGGATTTTCCAAACTTGGCCCTCCAATTCTTTTCTTTTTCCTTCTCCCATCTTTGTCCATCAAAATGAGGGCCCTGCCTAGTCATACACCAATTATGGTGCATAATGCTTTTGCCACAAAAACCGTATTTCCATCTCTCTTCCTCTTGATATATATCCCCTGTGACCCATGGGGGTGTAATAACCCTCTCAATCCTCAAAAAATACTCCAAGTCTTCGGAAATTCCCACAGGGGAAAAATCCTCATCAAAAAAACCAATTTGTTCGACCATAGCTGGTCTTACCATGAAACACACTGCAGATCGGCCTCCCTGAATAAAGAGGGGAAGATCACTGTTTTTCACAAATCTACAGAATGCCTCGTGCCCGCCCCATTTTTCATATATCTTTTTCAAGCTATTAATAATGTTTTCTGAGGAATACGGTTCATTGGGATTTATGCGGTATCTCTTCGTATTTGAATGCGCCTCAAGTAGTTCCTCCATGGCAGGTGAGCCGTTCTCCAAGGCAGATATCCAGCCAATGCGAGCATCGCCTTCCATGACCTCCACCAATGGCTGCAGCCAGTCTGGTCCGAACAAGACATCATTATTTGAGATCACATAATAGTCGTAGTAGAAGGGTGACCCGGGAATGGTGCCCGGAGCGAATCGCAGTATTTGATTCCATGCCCTGGCCACTCCCAAATTCTGGGGGTTTCTCACATAATAGATTGGGAATCTGGCGCCCCCAAACTCTCCTTTGATAAGCCCACCAATGTCATCGCTTGAACCATTGTCAATAATAACTACGGAGATATCGAGGTGTAATCTATTGGAATCTGTGTAGCGGCAAAGGCTCTGTAAACATGCACGGGTCATCTGGACATTGTCTAATACGGGTATACCGATCAAGATCTTCATCATATTTCTCCCACGGTCAACGCCCATAGGTGAGGCGGTTATGGGTATGGAATATAGAGAAAGCGCAAGTGTATGTCAACTCGAGCTAATCCAGTCAACTTCCAGTGCCATTGACCCCTTATTTGGGCTTCATTATAATTCATTGGCTCTTTTAGCGCTCTGTACTATTGGGACTAGAATAGGAAAGAATAGGGTTCGTTTTTTAGGGATAAGAAGAGAAAGGGCAGACTCTTGGATATCGGGTGCGGCAATGGCTATTTCCTGGCATTATGCAGGAGCAAGGGATAGATGTACAGGGAATCGATATTTCGGAGTGGGCAGCCAAGTATGCAACTCAAAAGCTTGGACTTCCCATAACAATTGGTGAAATAGATGATGTGAATTTGCCGCCGCAGCATTTTGATATCATTAGCATGTGGCATACGTTGGAGCACACCCCCAATCCACGACAGGTAATGGAAAAGGGAGGAACTGGTTAAAATTGGACGGCAGTTTCCATTCCACATGGTAACAGGCCAAAAATTATCTCCCCTTATGTCACCTTGAATAAAATCAACCTGCCCGTGTCAGGGTGACTGCCAGGGTTATTTCCCTTCTAAAAAATCTACCCAAGAAAAAGTACAGTGGGACCAGTGTAATGGTCCCAAAGAATAGAGAGACTGACTTTGCTGCGGCTACTCAGTCACCAAAGATCTTATATGCAAGGACAATAAGTATCGGATAATTTGATAGAAAACCCATTGAACAGGTTGAGATAGAATCGTTTAGGCCACAATGAATAGCCCGTGCCTGATGGATGTACAATACACCGTCAGGGTTTATAATATTTATAATATAGGTGTAGTAAAAGGAAAACGGAGGATTGCAAAACCAAGGAGGATTATTAGAATCTCAATTCTGAAAGGAGGGTTTCTATCATTTGCAAGAAGACCTATAAGTATGGGACTTATTATAGGGTATATCTGTAATCATCCCTACTTAATCTTAGGTTCTATCTCCATGACTTTACTGTCCACTAACGGGATCACCTCCTCAACGCTCAACCCATCAAGGCAGCGGCTCACTTCACTACCATTACAGCCCTTCTGTCTGCATGGTACGCATGGGAGATCTTTGCAAACAATATTATGCTGTTCACCCCTCGGTGCCCAATTTGTTGGAGAAGAAGGCCCAAAAATGGTTACTGTAGGAGTGCCGACGGCAGCGGCCATGTGCATGGGAGCACTATCAATACCAATCAATAAGCTACATTTCTTGAGAACAGCTGTTAATTCGCCAATAGATGTCTTTCCTGCTAAGTTATACACATCTGCCTTGCTCTCCCTCACTATATGAGCCACCCTCTCCCTTTCATCGATCGACCCTGTTATTACTATAGAGACTACATACCTTGAGCGTAAGTGATTTATCACGGTGACGTAATTCTCCGCTGGCCATTCCTTGTAGCCCCACCGGGAAAATGGATGGAGGGCAACTAACGGTTTGTCAGGAGGCACTTGTTCTTCTTTTATGATATTCTCTGCACGTTTTTCCCTTTCTTTTGTGACAATGAGCTCCGGAGAGGTATCCTTTGTGGTTACATTAAAGGGGGCTAGAATATTCAAGCTGTGTAACGCAGAATACTGCTCCATTTCGTTCTCAGGCTTGACTAGATGGGTAAAGAGCCTATTCCTCCACAACCTGCCATCATCGGCATGCCTTCCTATCCTCAATCGAGCCCCGCTCAACAACGAGAGTATCGCACCCCTCGTTCCAGTCCTTAGGTCAATGGCTACTTCAAATCTCCTCTCCCTCAGCCTTAAGAGAAAATCCTTTTGGTAAATTATCTCATCCCCAAATTTCCTCTTATCCTTGTCCACCGAAATCACGCCATCCACCCATGGAAGGCCCTCAATCAATTCCCTCGCGCTCCTTCTTACAAGGACAAAGGTCCTGCTATGGGGATGATTTTCTTTCAGTGCCTTTATGGTAGGAGTTGTAAGCACTACATCTCCTATATCCCCCAACTGTATCAATAGTATCCTTTCAATTCCATCCAATGAGAGCTTTTTCCCCTTAACCAGCACTGACTTCAGCCTCCTTCGCGACATCCCAGTAGATGCCAGACAAGTAACTGGACATGGATGATACATTTCCTCCTTATCGACTCTCTCAAACCGAGGGTAACCAATAGGCCTGTAAAAGAGAGAAGTATGTTGGCTGCTAGCCTCAGAAAGATAACTACATAGAATAACGGATAGGAGTGGGGATGCCACTTCTTGAAAAAACAATACCTCGATCTATAGAACATAATCCTTGAATTTGCACTCCCTCCCGCTGTCTTTCCCTGGGCATGCAATATCTTAGCCGTTGGGACAAAGTATATACCCCAGCCGCCAAGCTTCATCCTATAAGCCCAATCAGTCTCTTCCATGAAAAAGAAGTACCTTTCATCGAGCAATCCTATGTCGTCCATAGCCTCTTTTCGAACGATCAAACAGGCGCCAATACACGAGTCTACTTCTAAGGGCGCTACGTATTCCCTCCTTTTGCTTGGAAACCTCTCAGGCATCAGGATCCTCAGAAGGGTCTCATTACAAAGGAGAGTAAGTAAGGTGGGAAAATTGGCAACAGAGTTCTGCTTTGATCCATCCTGATTCAACAGTTGCCCACATGCCATACCCGCATGAAGATTAGCTTCCATAAAATCGTAAAGCTCTTTTACAGCCCCATCCCTCAATACAGTATCGGTATTGAGCAAGAGGGCATACCGTCCATTCATCCGCCTGAAGGCCTGATTATTTGCAGCGGCAAAACCTACATTCTCACTGTTGT